>CALCHY010000328.1 GCA_937907415.1 uncultured Trueperaceae bacterium | reverse complement strand
GTGCTAGCCAAAGCGGCGACGCCCTGATCATCTGTCTGTGCGACATGGTTACTGGGGTGGTCATCTTCGGGAGCATCGGCATCGGCCTAGGCGCGGCGCTGGCTGGTGCCTCCGCCGCCGTGCAAGTTGGTGTGTCGGTCGGGATGTTCATAGGTTCGGACATCGGCCTAGGCTCCGCGATGCTCACGCCCCTTGGCGGCCCGTGCACGTGGGCGGACCGACTGATGAGCTTCCAGCCACGGACTACGTGCATTCTAGGGTGAGTCGCAGCAGTATCGGCGCCGTCAGCTAGCGGCGCGAGGAGGAGTAGATGAGCGTCAGTCGACCGGCTCGTATAGAGCGCTCGCCCTGGGGGCGAACCTCGCGCAAGCGCATGGCCATGCTTGGGGTGCTCTTCAGCCTGTGCGCCGCGATCACGGGCAGCGCGCTGGCGCAGCAGTGCACGTATGAATCGGAGCCGAACGACACGCCGGCCACCGCGACGAGGTTGACGGGCGCAGGGCCGAACATGATCGCGCCAGCTAGTTACAACGAGGTTGGCGCACTCTGCCTCACAGGCACGGTAGGTAGTAGCGACCAAGACGCGTTCAGGTGGGACGTAACCGCTGAGGACGCTAGGCACCGCTGGACGCTCGCCGTCGAGGGGCCGCGCAACAGCGTTACTACGGTCGAGCTGTTCAGGGTGACTTTCGCAGATAACGGCGTGGACGTCACGCAGGTCGAGAAGTACCCTAGCGTGACCACGCAGAACGGCAGCGCGGCCAAGTCGCGCGAGTTCCTCATCCAGCCGGGCAGCTACTACCTCGGCGTGGCGACGAGCGGGTCTGCCGGGGAGTTCGTCGCCAACCTAGCGCCGGTAACTACGTTGCGCTACGGCGCAGACGATGCCCGCTACGACGAGGGGGGCCCCCGGAAGTACGTGGGGGCGTTCGGGTGGTTCGGGCCGGTGGTCGAAGAGTTGGCGGTTAGCGTCAGCATCGACGAGGAGGCCGCAAGGCGCGTGTGGGGCCTTGAACTGTGGGCAGCGTACGGCTCCACACCGAAGCTGGAACTGGAAGGCCCAGCTGGCGTTGTCAGTCAGGGTGCTGTAGACGCTAGCGGCCGCGTGCGCTTCACCGGCCTCGGGTTGCCGGTAGGCGATTACACGGTCAAGGTGGTTGGTGACAGCGGCATGGTGCGCTTGCGCCTTGAGTCGCAAGGAGTGCGCGGCGACGGGATCGCTGTAGAGCCGAACGACGACTGGGCGCGGGCGACCGTCTTCCCTCTCGGCAGTGAGATGCGCGCCACCTTACAGAACCGCGATTACTACCGCACCGAAGTGACAGCGGCCGACGCCGGCTACTACGACCTGACCTTCGAGTCGGCTGCTGACCTCACCTACTCGCTTAATGACGACGCCGGTGGAGCGCTCATGTACTCGCGCCCAGGCGTGACCCACGCCAGCCTGTACTTGCGCGCAGGCAGCTATCAGCTGCTGGTAGAGGGGACTAACGGCGTCAGCTACAACATGGCGCTACGGCCAGGCACCGCCTTAGCGGGTGGAGACGTGGAGCCGAACGATTACCCCAGGTCAGCCAGCCCGCTGCCGGAGAACGGTCAGGTCCGCGGCAGGTTCGTTGGCCCGGAAGCGGACGTTTACTCCGTTCAGGTGGTAGGCGCGGCGCAGCGCTACCGCATTCAGTTGGTTGGCGCCAACATCTCGAGCCTGACCGAGTTGGCCGTGTCGGGAGGGAGGCTGGCGCAGGCACGCGGTTCAGGGCGGCTGCGCCTCGACGACCTCGTGCTCATGCCTGGCCTGCACTACTTCGAGGTGCGCGGCAGTGCTGGCGAGTACGCCCTCAAGGCCATCTCGTTGGGTGACGCAGAAGTCGGCGCAGTCGTGGCGGCGCCAGCCAGCGACGCAGTCCTCACGCCAGCTGCGGCAGGCACGCCGGATGACGGGGCGGCGGCGGCGGTGGAGGCGCTTGAGGCCGCCGTGCTCGAGCCCGGTCCACCCCCGCCTGCAGGCACACTAGAGTTGGAGCCGAACGATGACCCCAGTCGGGCGATGCGTGTCGTACCTGGTCACGTTTACGTAGGTCGCCTGACGGGCGACAGCGACGACTACTACCGTTTCTTCCTGGCCGATGACCAGTACGTGATCATCGAGGTCGTAGCGCCTAGCGGCAGCCCGCCCATCGACGTGAACCTGGCGGGTAGCGGCTGGGCGGAGTTCCCGCCCGACGCGGGGGAGGCCACCACCCGCATCGAACGCCTCTTCCTCGCTGGTGATCACACCTTCTACCTCAACGCACCGAAGCTCGAGACAGACGGCTACTACCAGCTGAGGATGACCTTGGCTGGCAGCCTCATGCCGCCAGTAGACGCAGAGCCGAACGATAGCCGCGCCACGGCAGCTACGCTGCCAGCCGAGCTGCGCTGGCAGGGCAACGTCGGTGAGTACAGCGACGACGACTACTACCGCCTACCAGTCTTCGAGCAAGCGACGGCCATCGAGGTGACGTTGAGCGGGGCCAGCAGCCGGCTGCGGGTCGAACTGCGCACTGAGGCGGCCAACATCGCCCTCGCCGAATCCGGCGACGCCCAGAGCGGCACCCCGTGGCGCGGCACGCTGCCCGCCGGAGAGCAGGTCTTCCTGCGCTTATCCGGCAAGTCGCCCTACAGCGCCGAGGTGAGTTTCGGCGCGACACCGGACCCGGCCCAGTTGTTGCCGCCCCGGGACTCTAGCTCGCTGGCGTTAACGCTCACTTCCCCGACAGACGCCCTAGCCGCCTTCTGGCATGAGGGTCAGGCACTGACCATGACGGCGCACATCGAGAACCGCAGTAGTGAACCGCAGCAGCTGCAGCTGGAGGCAGCGAGTAGCCACGCCAGCGTGCGGTTCGATTTCGAGCCGCAACTGACGCTGGCTGCGGGCGAGAGCCGCGCTGTCCCGGTCGAGGTACTCGTGCCAAGCGACATGCGTGACGACCTGCCCCTACGCGTCGAAGTCGTCGCGGCTACTGCTAGCGGCGCCAACGTGGCGGCGGTCGAGGCGACGTTCGCCTGCGAAGCGGCGCCAGCCTCAGCGTTCGCCTACTGGCCCCTGCCCCCCAGCCTGCTCGGCAAGTTCGACGTGCTAGGCACTGGCTTCGGTGCCGCGATTCACGGTGAGTCGAGCTACGTGCGGCGCGACCTAGCGCTCATCGACGGGCGCGTGGGCCCGGCTTCCGGCGGCTACCTCGGCCTGGAGCATTCGCCTACTTACCGTCTCGCGGGAGACGCCCCCGTCACCCTCATCGGCAGCACTCTCGACCCGCGCTCGGACGCTAACCGCGCCGACTTCGTCAAGGTTTTCCGCATCGAGACGTCACTTGACGGGCACACCTTCACCGTTGCCTACCAAGGTGTTCTGAAGGCCGCAGGCGCTGAACAGGCTTTCGTGTTCGACCAACCTGTCAAAGCGCGCTACGCACGGCTGGTGTCCGTCAGTACCCAAGGCGCCACGAACAACGCCTACCTAGGTGAGTGGAAGCTCATCGCGGCAGAAGGCGACCTGTTCGGCGAGCTCGACCTCGCCGACGCCCGGAACGGCGGCCACGTCGCGTGGAGCGAACCGTACCTGGCCAGCTCCGGCCGTGGCATGCTCACCCCTGACGACGGGCAAGGCACCAAGCTGGACCTGCGTGAGATCGGAGCCTTCACGTTCGTCGTCGGCTTCCACGACAACCGTGCCGCCCAGTTCACGCGCATCGAGTGGCAAGAGGAGGCAGCGGCGCAGAGCGAACCCCAAACCATGTTCGCTAGCGTCACGGTCGAGGTGAGCCAAACAGGCGGTGCCGGCCCGTGGGCGCCGCTCGCCGACTGGCAACTTCAACGGGGTGCCACCGGTCTGGCGACCTTGCAGTTCGACGCTCCGGTGTGGGCGCGCTACTTGCGCTTCACGAGCGCTCCCGTGGAGGGTGCGGACGGCAAACTTGGACGCTACTATTACGCCCCGGACGTCGTGCGAGTGATCGAGCGCGCCACGAACGACGAGTACCGCTCAGCGCTCGCCGAGTGGGGTGCCAGCTCGCGGGCAGCTGTCTACGAGTACCTCAACCCGCCGACCCTGGCGCAGAACGTCGCAGACGCCGGCAACGACAGCCGCGCGAACGCTTCGCCGGCACCGGTCGGCGCGCAACTGACGGGCACTGTGCAGGTAGCCAGCGACGAGGATTGGTACCAGTTGACCATCCCAGGTGGGCAGAACTACCTTGAGCTCACCCTCGGTGGCGATCCGGCCATCGCTTACCGCTACGAACTCGTTAGCGCCGACGGCCTGCCGCTAGTCTTCGATGAGCGCCACGACGGGGACGACGTCGTTCTCTCCCTCTACGCGGAGCCAGGCGACTACTACCTCCACCTGTGGGAGCCCAAGCGCACCGTGGTCTTCAGTTGGGACACGAGCGGCTCCGTGAGCCAGTACCAGGCCATCACTTACAACTCCTTGGCGAGTTTCGCCACCGGTCTTGACGGGGAGCGCGAGGCCGCTCAGCTACTTGCCTTCGACGACCCGACTCCTAAGTGGTTGTTGCCCTTGTGGTCGACCGACCCGCAACGTGTGCAACGCGCCATCGTGGAGTTCGACCGCCACGCGGACTCTAGCTCGTCTGAAACGGCGCTCCTGACCGCCACCATGGCGTTGGCCGCTCGCGATGGCACCCGTGCCATCTTGCTCATGACCGACGCAGAGTCGACCAGTAGCCAGTTCACGCCCGCCCTGTGGCGCGCGTTCGAGGAGGTGCGGCCGCGCGTCTTCACCTTCGAGATCGCCTCCGGCGGCAACGATTACGCCCAAGACCTAATGCAGGACTGGGCTGGCGTCAACGCCGGGGCGTACGCCCTCGCGGCCGGGGTAGGCGACTTCGACGCTGGCTTCTCGCGCGCGTCATGCCTCCTGCGGCGTCCTAAGCAGTACACGCTCACGCTCGACGTCCGTAGCCAGCCCCTCCCAGGGCCGGGCAGCCTCGCGGTGCGCGCGGCGCCCGGCGCTGCGCAGGCAGCTGTCGAGGTCATCTTCGACGCGAGCGGCTCGATGGGTCGCGAGTTGCCGAGTGGCGAGCAGCGGTTAACGGCCGCCAAGCGCGCGCTGACCGCGCTCGTCAGCGAGGTACTGCCAGAAGGCACCCCGTTCGCGCTGCGCGCGTTCGGGCACATCACCCCAACATCGTGCGAGTCGCGCCTCGACGTGCCGTTGGCGCCACTCGATCGCGCCAAGGCGCAGGCGGCCGTCGACGCGATTCAACCTAAGCTCTTGTCCCAGACGCCCCTCGCGGACTCGTTGCTTGCCGTTGGCGGCGACCTGGCCAAGGCGGGCGGCGCGCGCACCGTAATCCTCATAA
>CALCHY010000327.1 GCA_937907415.1 uncultured Trueperaceae bacterium | reverse complement strand
ATACGCGGGCGCTTTATGAAGCACCCGTCAATTGACTAGATGGAGGTGATTTTAGTTGGCATACCCTTCACCTGTGACGGAACAGCCGTTGGTGACGCCTGTTGGTCATCCGATGAACATCCGCACGAGCGTCAATCCGCCCGCCGTTGAGAGCTGGGATTACTTCGCGGCGCAATCGCAGGTGCGCGGGGCACGCATGCACATCTTCAACACGATCGCCACGCCGTGGTGGGCCTCGACAGACCCGCCAACTCTCTAGGTGCCCAAAGGCATAAAGTCGTCAACAATCAAGTGTTAACCTCCGGCTTACGGGACATCCCGACACAACTAGGAGGGGAAATGAAGGTCAACCTTGCACTCAGTGTAGTCGTGGCGCTTGTCTTAGGCGCATGTGCGCCAGTCGCCACCGTTACGCCTACTGAACAAATTGCGAACCTATCATTCAATGAGGCGTTCCAAAAAGCAGTCTCCGCCATCAACAGCCAACCCTACCCAGCAGATACGGGCGGATGGGTCATAACAAACAGCGACCAGATTGGCGGATTCATCTCAGCTGAGCTGAACGGGAACGCGTTCAAGCTCTTCCAAGGTCGAGTACCTTATCGAGCACTCGTTTCAGTAAGCCTAGTCGCTAGAACAGAGACCACCACCGCCGTAAACGTCTCGGGTAACTATGAGAACGAAGCCTTGCTGCTAGCGGAGAGTATTCGCTCGGCGCTCGGCCTGAACTAGCTCCGCAAGAATTTCCACCTAGCCCCGCCTCCCGGTGGGGTTCTTCTTTGCACCCACCTCTTATCGTTCGCGGAGATCGACGCTTGTGTCCACATGACATCGAGTTGATGGGAATCTAGGAGCCTGGGCTATTCCTCGAGGCGTCTTACTGCTTCTGCCGGTAACAAACAGAACCGACGCAAGGAGGACACCATCGGAATCTCCAGCAACACCACACAGTCTCGGCCCAAGTATTCAACGGAGGAACCGCTAGTTATCGCGCGACGGTAACTGTCTGCCAACTGGCTGTTTGTCTCAACTTCTACAACGAACATCTTGAATTCCTTTCCGGCGCCCATAGCGCTCACGCCATTAGAGCGGGGTGCAAGTGATTCGCGCAGGAATCTCGCCCCGCCACCGTGCGGGGCTTTCTCGTTTCAGGAGGAGGTAAGCGTGAATAGCAGTTCAGCGCCCGTGCTCGCGGAAAGCAACGAACGGATTGCGAGGGCCGCGTACGCCGCTGCGCGCGGCACCTTGCCGTTGCCGGACGCCAGCGGATTGTGCCTCGCAGCGTCGCACATCATCGTGGAGGCCGCCTTGTTCGGCGGTAGGCGGGAGTTCTACCGGTGGCGTACGCAACCAGTGGAGCGCGTGGCCGGTGCCCCAGCCGAAGCCTACGAGCAGGTGGCGCGGGACATGGAGCGCAGCCTCCTGCGGGCGGGCATGGGCCTGCACCTAGAGGTCTCCGGTCGGTACGCGATACCCGACGCCACCCTCGAGCCTGGTGACCTGCTCTTCCGGTGGGACGCCGCACCGTGGCGGTGGGGCGAGAAACCGTACTACGGGCACGTCGGAGTCCTGCTCGACGGCGGGTTGGTCCTGGAGAACATCAAGCCGTCTAATCGCGCCTATTCGCTTCAGCGGGGGGTGACGTCCCTCACGCCCATAGATCGCTTCCCGTTCACGGCCGCCGTGCGGTTCGACCCCGCGAAGACGCCAGCGGTGTGACTGCGAAGCATCGCGCTTGGCTGCGGCGTCGCCTCATGCGGCGCATCACGAGACGCTAGACCACTCGGCGCCCTGTGGCGCCTGTGTGCGGGCCGCGCGGTTGCCCAGCGGGCGACGGGAGGGAGGCGAGGCCCAACCCGCCTACGCGCGGGCACAACTGCAAGCCCTAGTGCTTTCGAGGACGCCGGGGGCCGCATCGCGTCGACCCCCGGCAAACAACCAGCAACCCCGCCCCCGCGCAGACAGCCGGGGGCGTTCCCAATGGAGGCAAGCATGCAGCGCATCATCATCCTCGCCCTCACGACCCGGGCCACCGCCCTGGGCCTCGAAGTAACCGACCCGGCCCTCTGGTTCGGCGAGACGGCTGCCCTCGCAGTCGTGGTCGTC
>CALCHY010000326.1 GCA_937907415.1 uncultured Trueperaceae bacterium | reverse complement strand
GGCAGAATGGGCGGTTAGCTCAGCGGGAGAGCACTCGCTTCACACGCGAGGGGTCACTGGTTCGATCCCAGTACCGCCCACCATCAGGAACAACGTGTAGGACGGGCTTCCGGCGATCTCGAAGATCGCCGGTCTTCCTTTCTTGGAGCTTGACCGCTAGATGACCGCTCAATTCTTGCGCTTCTTGGTCAAGATGTCCACTTCCAGGGGCTCTCTCGCACTACTCGTGCTGCACCTCGTTCAGGTTGTGCTGATTTCGCGCCGGCCAGGCCGTCACAGCGGCATTATGCTGAATGTCCAGAGTCGCGATCGCGCCAGACTGCCGAAGTTCGCCTGCCGCGGAGGTAGGCGATTGTCTCGTCATCACTGCCCGCACAAGTGGTAGGTGGAGGGCCTGCCCAGACTGCGGGACGCGAAGCTCAAAGCTCAAGGGTGCGTAGCTACTATCAGCGCCGGGCTGATGACCTGCCCGTCAATGGTGAGCGCGGACACGGTGCTACGCGACGTTCGACGCCTAGAACCTGGCGTCCGCCCCGCACCGCGCGTGCTGGGCGTGGATGACTGGGCACTGTGCAAGGGCCGCACCTACGGCCTCATCCTCGTTGACCTGGAGTGGCGCGCCGTCGTTGACCTGCTTCCTGATAGGGCCTCGGCCTCACTCTCGGCGTGGCTCGCGGAGCATCCGGGCGTGCAGGTGATTGCGCGAGACCTCAGCACCGAGTACGCCAAGTGCGCCAGCCAGGGCGCGCCGGCAGCGGTACAGGTCGCCGATTGCTGGCACCTGCTGCAGAGCGTCCGGCAGCTCGTGGAGCGCTATTTGCCTGGTGTGTACGCTCACCTGCGTGAGCTGCCGGAGCCGCCCGCGCCAGCGGTGTCAGCTTCGGGACGGCAGCACGCCTTCGCCCGCATGCGCACCGAGGCCGTGATCAGGCAGCGCGCCCGCGAGGAGCGCCACCAGATCTATGTGCACATCAAGGAGCTGAAGCGCCAGGGGCTGGCAATTGCCACCATCGCGCAAAACCTGAAGCTGAACCGCCAGACCGTGATGAGGTACGAGTACGCCCACTCCTTCCCCGAGCGCGGTCGCCAGGCTGTGAGGGAGGCCCAGCTCGACCCCTTCCTGCCTTACCTGAATGCCCAGTGGCTGGAGAGCCGTGAGAACGCCTCGCAAGTATGGCGCGAGATCCAAGAACGCGGTTGCACCGGTACCTAGAAGCAAATGCCGCGCTTCTGGGAGCACCCGCCGGCGCACGCCCGCGAAGCGCCCCCGCAGCAGGCCGGTGTTGACGACGAGCCGCTCAGCGCCGCGGAACCAAGCAGCCCCGCCAGCAGGCTGCTGCCTGGTGCCTAACGCCTAGCCTGACGGCTGTGCCAGGGCGCCACCGAGCTGGCCGCTGCAGAGGGAGCCACCGTGGCGCGCGTGCGGCAAGATCCCGAACTAACCGACGTGCACGACGCTGTCACGGCCTCCATCGGACTCGTCAGGACCAAGACTAGCTAAGGTTTCGACGCCTGGCCCCGAGCCTCCACTATCAGCACCATCCGTGACTTGCGCACATTCGCCCGCGGCATCCAGGCCGACTACGCCGCCGTCAGGGCCGTGCTCGAAGGGCCGTGGAGCAGCGCCCGGTGCGAGGGGCAGGTCACGCGCCTGAAGTCCCTTCAGTGCCAGATGTACGGCCGCGCCAACTTCGACCTCCTGCGTCAACGCGTCCTACTGACGGTATGAATGAGCATGCAAAGCGCGGGAGAGCCACTTCACTGGACTGGCTCTTGGTGCTAGCCCGGTAGGGTGAGAGAGGCGTTGGCGACAGCCGCTGCTGAGCTACGAAGCAGATGTCTATCTCGTCCTGTATTGAAGATGGCGATGGCGTCTCGAAATTGGAGCGGTGGTAGCGCGCAGTCGACAGCCGCCACGGATTCAAGCGCCATCGTTTACTTATGCCAAAGGCCGAGATGGGTCGATTGGCGCTCAACAGCGCGACCGCCCATCGACTCCTGATGGTAAGGCTAGAATCCTAGGTAATTGGGCTGGCATGAGGCCGCGAGCGCACTGTCCTTGAAGGAAGGCCTAGCTGCAATCGTTAGCTCCCTTATGTCTGTACCAAACGTTTGGCTTGATTCAGGTCGAGTCGATTTGGCATGAAGCTGAGGGGAAGTATGATTCGATTCGATGTCGTTGGTAGTTGGTGGTTTGACCCGGCCCGTGCTGGAACCATGCGAACAAGTGGTCTGAGGTCACTCTTAGAAGGCGCACATTTGACCGGCCCTGAGATGTTCGTGCGCGAGGTTACGCAGAACTCCGTTGACGCCCGTTTGGACTCCAACGAGCCAGTTAGGATGCGCTACTCTTCGTACGTCTTGACTCCATCCCAGCGCCTAGCGATGCGTGACTTCCTTCAAGGAGACGGCCAGATAGCTACCCGTATAGGTTTGTTCAAGGGACGCGAGCAATTCTCTGGCGACGGGGGGTTCTTTGAGGATGAGAGATCCGAAAAGGAAACAAGGGTCCTTCTTGTTGAAGACTTTGGCACGAAGGGCCTTGGAGGCAATATTGGGGAAGACGGTCCCGATGACCACTATTCTCGACTTGTTTACTTCTTTGGACAGTCTCACGAAGAGGGGGCTACAGGTGGCGCTTTTGGTTTTGGAAAGAGTGTCTACTCCGTTGCTTCGGCCATTCGGACGGTTATCTATTACTCAAAACCAGCAGGGAATCTACCTTCCCGATTGACGGCCGTATCCCTCTTTCCTGGCCATGAACACGAGGGCAAACGGTATACGGGCTACGCGCTTTGTGGTGTGCCTGGCTCAGACGCCTCGTTTCCCATCGAACCAGTCGAGGGAGCAGCTGCAGATGCGCTCGCGCAACAGTTGGGAATGCAGGCACGGCAAGAAGGTGAAACAGGCACCTCGCTCCTTGTAGTTGACTGTAATTACGCGGCGGAAGACCTGAAGGAGGCGCTTGAGAAGTGGTGGTGGCCGCGATTGGTGACGACCGGCCCGCAAGGATTGATTGCTGTTCTTTCTCAGGACGGGCGCCAGCTATCTGAGCCAAACCCTGTTGCTCGAACCGACCTAGAACAATTCGTAAGGGCGTACCAGCACTTCCTAGACGGTCGGGACGACACGGCCGAGGCTAAATCAAAGGTCATTCGCTCCACTAACAGAAAAGTAATTGGAAAGCTTACTCTGCGGCGGATTGAGCTGGATCCTGTTCTAATTGACGAGGAGTCTTGGTGCACTCACACCGTCGCCCTGATAAGAGGGCCAAAGCTCGTAGTTCAATATGCCCCCATGGGACGGCGGCACATGCCACCGTTCGTTGGTGCCTTCATTGCTGACGAAGCGATGGATCCCACGTTCAGAAGGTCGGAAAACCCTGCGCACGATACCTGGGCCCCAGAGTCCAATAGGCTGACGGAGGAAGAACGGCCATTAGTCCGGGCAGTAGAGAAACATGCGAAGCAGTTCGCAAGAGACTTTCAGACGAGCTTCATGGCGAAGCCGCTCGGGGCTTCGTCCCGCCTGAGAGTCCTTGAGGATCTCCTTGGGCAGATGTTCAATAGGGGACAGCGTGTTGGGCGGGTTCCACCAGGGCCTGATCGTCCAGTGAGCCTTAGAGTTCGAGAGAGACGGGACGGAGTGCATGGTTTTGACGAAGCCCGAATCGAGATTCGACCTAAGGTTTCGCCTGAACCGCTGCCCGCGCGTCTCACGGTCTCGGCGCACCTACTTGGGGATGCAAATAGAAACCAGCTAGACGCGCTGCAGGTAGAACTGTTTGATGATGAGGGCCGTCCACTGTCCCAAGGAGTTCAGGCCGAGCATGCGTTTGAACTGCTACCGGGCAGCGTGGCCAAGTTCGTTGCGCGTGCTGCCTCCCCTGAAGATTCCCCCGTCAAGTTTTCGGTAGTCGTTTCGGGGAGGTCGGCGTGACGCAAGGCTGGAGTGCTTCGGAGTCTCGAATCGTGGAGCCGTACTTGCGGGCTGATTACTTGCTCCACGGTGTTCGTTTTCGTTGTAGCCCGACGAGTAAGTACGAGGAAGACGAGAGCTATTGGTTCGACCGGGGTTCATTGCCAAAGGAGTTTCTTCCCTCGTTTGAGTTAGCTTTCGATGGACAAGAAGTTGCTGATGCCGCGGATATCCCGATTGGAGATCTCCGAGCAGTGGTTGTCGTTCGTGATCGCGCTCGTAAGCTTTGGCGTTCCGTCGTGTCCTGGCCATTGAGCGAGCTTCCAGCCAGCATTGACTTGACCCTTGACTCCGACGAGTTTGCATTAGGCAGGCGGATGGAGTTCATTCTGATGGTGACTCCGGCTTCGGGAATTCCCCGACGTGAGGGGCGGGCTTCCCGGCCTGATCAGGTCGTAGCCGCTAGAGCTTTTCATGTCAATCTAAGAAGAGACGGTAACCGCTTCAGTGTTTCAACGATGCCGCCAGAGTGGTTCGAGGAGAACGGGATGTCCAAGGACGCCGTGTGGGCGCTTGACTGGAACACGAGGGATCCATACCTAGAGCCAATCTCGGCGTTGACGGTGGTTATCAACGATAGATTCTCCACCCACCTACAGCGGGCATTTGCAGGAGAGGCAGGCGGCGAAGCACTTGCCGCACAAATCGCGGCAGATGTCTTTGTCGAAGCGTCAATTGTGGCCATTGAGAATGCCGACAGCTTTGAGACGGAGCACACTACGCTGTTGGGTAGTGTCCTGGCGGGTCTCGGCATAGAATACTCGGAGGACTTCGACTCCTTGAAGGAACGTCTCTCTGACGACTCGGGACGCATATCCGCCATCTCGTTCATTCGGGGTAGGGCACAAGCTTCGGTAGGATTAGCGCGCGTACTCTCGCGTAACCAGATGGGAGGGCCGAGGTGAGGTATCCCACGGTCACCATTACGGAAGGCAGCCGTACGCTAGATGCACTAAGGCGAGGAGAATCGGCGACGCCAGAGGTCATTTGGGTTGGCGAGGGATCCGATAGTTTCGATCTAGACCTGGTAGACGATCTAGCTCTTGAATTGCAGTCGATCCGTCGAGATCTCGGCGAACCGGACAAAGGCGACGCACGGTACTTTGCTCGATTCGAGGGTAAGGCCGCCCGAGTAGTCCACGTCACCCTTTCATTGCCTCCGGCTATCGCTGTAGATCACGAGTTCTGGATTTGGCTTGTCTTGGGGGGGCAGCACGATTATCTGTCGAAGCTGGTCACTTGGAGGCATGGAGACGGCAGTGACAAGTTTGGCGCCCGCGACTCAAATTATGGGTTGACTACCAGCCTGGAGAGCGGGTTTTACTCCCGGGTATGGCTCAGAGCGGACTTAGTCTACGATGGGGATCGTACGGATCCGTACGGACTTGCAGAACGAGGCGACCAGGATTTGTGGAGAAGCCACATCCTGAGGACCGACTACGGCCAGATTCCCAACGTCGTTCGGGCACTCTTGCTTTTTCAGTATCCGGACAGCTCGCCTGACACTCCTTCGGTAAAGACGAAAGTCATGCGGGAGATGGCCAAGGAACTAAGGCGTCGACAGGCGGCTAGCGCATACGAACTCTTGAGTTATGACGAAGCTCAGAACTTGGTGCATGAGGTTCACGCTACGGTAATGGGACGGTGAGTTCACTTAAGACAAGGCTTTCAGACGTCCATCCAGCCAAAGACCACGACAAAGTAGATGGCGATTTGCTGTCGCTGGACTACGGCTTGACATCTGAAGGGTTTTGCCAGGTCGTGAGGTCGGCTGCGGGAAGCTCACGGTTCCTTATCACACCCGATGGTGTAGACATCGGGCTTCCGCCAGCGGTAGCGTGGCAAATTGCACGACTCCGCGGATCGAAACCAATTGCCGACAGGCGTCCTGCTCGCCGAATCTCCATCGTGGATCTATTCTCCGGATCTGGTG
Source organism: uncultured Trueperaceae bacterium (assembly GCA_937907415.1). The sequence goes on along the minus strand of CALCHY010000326.1, from coordinate 5,831 downwards.
GCATGGCCCTGGGAGCTGGGTGGGCTGTCGATGCGCTCGGCATGAAGAGCAAGAATGAACTGGTCCTTGACATAGATGCCGAAGCCGTTGACGTCAATCAGTTCAATAATCTAGCCCGCAAGGAATACGTCGGTTCAGTTCGAGATCTTTTTTCGCCATTGTCGCTTAGAAGCACGGACGAGCCTTCTCGCCTGGACCCCGCCAGTTCTATCCTGCCTGAGGGCGCATGGCTAGCAGGCATTGCACCTATCGACCTTCTCATCGGCGGCCCCCCGTGTCAGGGCCATAGTAGCCTCAACAACCATACGCGTGGGCAGGACGATAGAAATCAACTCTACTTCTGGATGGCTGCAGCTGCCCATGCGCTCCGCGCGAAAGTCGTCATTATAGAGAATGTGGCGACGGTCATGGCGGACGCGGGTGACGTCGTGGGGGCAACCCATAACAAGCTCTTACAGCTTGGCTACGAAATTCTGTTCGCGGATATCTTGTCCGCAGACCGCGTTGGGGTGGCCCAGACCAGAAGAAGGCACTTTACGGTTGCGGTTCAGAAGGGCATCCTTGGCCCATTCGCCAAATTTGCGGGTACTTGGCTCAAGAACCTACGCTTGCCACCGGTTTCGCTCATGGATGCGATCATGGACTTAGAGGACATCGAAATAGTTGACGCGTACGATGCCCCATCTGAGCTATCGGATGAGAACAAACGCCGAATCGATTACCTGTTTGCGAAAGGCCTCTATGAACTGCCGGAGCACCAGCGGCCAGATTCGCACAAGGATGGCCACACGTACCCGGCCGTCTACGGACGGCTTCGTGCAGACCGACCAGCAGGCACTTTGTCCACGGGGTTTTTGTCTCCGGGCCGTGGGCGATATATACATCCGACACGTAGGCGAACACTTACGCTACACGAAGGCGCTAGAGTGCAGGGCTTTCCCGATGACTTCAAGTTCATTGGCGCTAGCGGCATGGTTCCATCCAGAACCTCAATTGCAAGGATGATTGGCGACGCGGTGCCGCCTCCTCTCGCCTTTCATGTAGTCCTTACTGCATTGGCTGCCACCGAACAGGGTTCAATTGGTAGTTGATGAGTGATTCCTCTGGTCAAATGCGGCGTGTCAGACGGTTTGATACTGCGCCGGAGCTCTTGGTAAGGAAGCAGCTTTGGCGACGGGGCTTGCGTTACTACCTCCACTCCAAAGACCTTCCAGGAACGCCAGATATCGTGTTTTCCAAGGCCAAGGTGGCAGTGTTCGTACATGGATGCTTTTGGCACCGGCATCAGGAATGCAAGTTGGCGTCTACGCCGAAGACCAATCGAGACTTCTGGCTCTTGAAGTTCTGCCAAAATGTCAAACGCGATGTGAACAATGTGACCGAGCTGAGGGAGGCTGGCTGGGAGGTAGCCGTCGTTTGGCAATGCGAAGCGCAGAACGCTGACTTACTGAGGCGGCGAATTGTTGCTATTGAGCAGGCTGTGCGACAGCTATGAGCTTTGCCGTAGTTCGGCCGGAGCCCCATTTGCCTTTAGATTCTTTCAAGAGAGACAGAGCTAGGCTGTCGGGGTCGGACGTGGCGCCTCACGGTTTGTTACGCTAATTGAGTCAGACAAGAAGGCGCACCGCTAGGTGCGCGGTCCAGCTAGTTTCCTTATTGATGGGGGACGAGAAAATGAAGGCAGTACTCTACTTGGTGGTCGCGCCATGAGGCCTGGCGAGTGGCAGTGGCGCCCGCCTCCTGCTGACAGAGGACGAGATTTCGGCAACGCAAATGCCTTTGCAACGCCCCCGACCCTAGATACGTTGGTCCGTGAAACGGGACAAAACAGCTTGGACGCTGCCCTTAAAGAAGGCCCGGTAACGATTAGGTACAAGCTCATTGAGCTTGAGAAGAGTTTTGCTGAGTACGCGGCATTCTCTGAAGCTCTGCAACTTCGAGCCTTGCTCGCTCACGCTCGCGCGGCTGCCCAGCACAAGCAGAAGATTGGAACGAGACTCAGAAGAGGTTTAGAAGAGGTGGAAGGCGCAGACTCTATAACCCTTCTCCGGATCGATGACTACGGCACGACCGGGCTCTATGGAGGAGAAACCCCTACCGTTGACGAGGACAATCCGTATTACGCTTTGATTCGAGACAATCTGAACACGTCTAAACGGTCGTCCACCGCCGGCGGATCTTTTGGGCTCGGCAAAGCTGTCAATTGGACGTGTTCTTCCCTTCTCACGGTAATGGTCGCGTCAGAGGTTCATCCGAACCACATGAACGCCGAAATGCGGGGACGTTTCCGGATCTCGGGAAAAGCCGAACTACCATGGCATTCGACACATGGCGACGAGTTCGCCGGGCCTGGCTGGTTCTCAAATCCAGGCACCGAGTTCGAATCCATGTGGGCTGACCGCAGCACGTTAATTCCCATGCAACTCGACCGCAGTGTCCTTCCTGGCCACGTCGAACAGGCCCAACGCTTTGGCACGAGCCTTTTAATCGTTGGATTTCGGAATCCCTTGAACCAAGGGGATAGCGTAAGGGCGCTTGAGGAGATTCAGAGAGCGGCTGCTAGCAACTTCTGGCCGGCGATGCTTCGTGGCGGGTTACGAGTCATAATAGAGCACGAACGAAACGGTGAGCTCGTGGCGACGCAAGACGTTGACCCTAGAGCCCACGTACCCTCATTCTGCCAAGCATATGAAAACTACAGGTCAGGCGAACTCGTTGACTCTGAGCCACAAGAGGGGGACGTGGTCAAACTTGACGTTTCGCTGGACTTGACGCAGACCTTGGATGGCCAACAAGAAGTGAGGCCAATTCCTGCGAGTGTAACGGCTGACACGCATCTCGTAGTAAGGATTGCCACGAGAACGAAGGTTCTGCCCGACTCCGATTTGCTGGACCATATCGCTCTTATCCGAGGTCGCCATATGGTAGTTCGGTATCTGCCGCAGCGGAATCTCTTGGTAGGTGGACGAGCTTTTCACGGGCTGTTGCTGGCTGGAACGGCGGCCCAGCACGCCTCGTTTGCCGAGAATGTAGAGGAGTTTCTTCGAGCTGCAGAACCTCCGTCCCACGATCGATGGGAGTACGCACCCGAGCTGGCTGGAATCTATAAGCAGGGAACGGGTGCCCGACTAAAAGAGTTCTTCTCCCGTCTCACCAACGAGCTCAAGAAGATCATTCGACCTCTGAGGGGGGATGATGCCGAGGGTCCGCTGGAGTTGAGACGGATGCTCCAAGCGAGCAAGAGCGGGTCGCCTGGCTCTCGCCCAAAGCCTGCATTCCACCGACTCACGGCAACACTTGAGGCAGGGAAGTGGAGAGTGTCAGGGGAGATCTCCGCCTCAGAGGACCTATTGCCCCTTCGCGCAACTCCTAAACTCGCTCTAGACGTCGAGTCGGGTAAAAGCGTTCCGCTCGGGTGGCAGGAGTTGTCTGCAGGAGGTGTCGACGTCAACGCAGCCGGAGGAATCCTCTTGAGGGCGCCTAGCCGCCGCGTCGGATTCACTGGCCTGTCGAAGTCGGAGGCGAGCGGGATACCCGTCTCGGCTAGTAGGCTTCGCGTCGAGCTTTCGTGGACCTCGGGCGAAGATGTCGACGACTAGAACGTTTCCGCCCCATGCGATTACCGATGGACTTACGATCCAGCCGATGGAGTTCGAGGACCTAGACACTGGCGAGAGGGCTTCGTTTCCATCGATGGAACTGGGCGACGGCAACGTCAGGCAAGCCTATGATCTAGGATCGGGCGACTGGACTCGTCTGCAAGTGTCGTTCAAGGTCCTTGATACTAGTAGGAACCTGTCCGCTCTTCTTCATCCGGAGGAATCGGTTGACGCTGCCATTAGCGCAATCCTCTCGGTTCACTGTTCAGCGACCATGACCCGATTCGTAACGCCACTGTTCAGGACAGGTGACACATGGCATGGCAAGATTACGCTTGACAGAAGGACGTTACGAGGAGTTGTCGTAGTTCGTCCCTTGTTGTATCGGGCCAGCCCAGAGATCTTGAGACCGCGTGCTGGACGAGCTAACTTCTTCGGTGCCTTGGTTGGCGAGGGCCCGTCTGTCGACCTTCGTGTGGATCCGTTCACGAACCCATTTGAAGGCGGCCTGGACGTGCGTTGGGAGGACTTTCGCGCCTCTCACGATTCATGGCGTCGCTCGCATGACGGCGACCTCTATGCAATGACATTTGATCCAGAGCCTACCGTTTGGCTGAACTCTCGTCACGAGGCCATTCACTCCCTACTTCATGATGTCGCCGCGACGGGAACGGCAGCATTAGTCAAGTCCTCAGTGTTCTCGGTAATCAAGGAAGGAATCTGGAGTTCTCTCCTGAACGCAGCAGTCCACTCTGTTGAACGAGATCCAGAAACGGAAGAGCTAGTAATCCCGGGTGGGTGGCAGTCAACCACTCTAGATGTGATCCTGCCACATATGTATCCGGAACTCGGCAGCAAGGAGGCTCGGCTTGACGAGCTTTACGCTTCGTTGGAAGCGCGCACTAGTGCTACCGAAATCGAAGTCAGACTCCGAACTGCCGTGCAAGCACTGAGCTCTTCTGCGGATTCGCTCTCTAGACTCGTGTCGATAGCGGAGGTTTCCGGATGAACCAACTCCAGGGATATGGAAGTGGAGTTGATATTCTTCTGCCCAAGCTCGTGCCGTACGATTTTGAGATTGCCGAGCTGAGCGACCATCGTTTCCCGCTTAGCAAATGGGAAAGGTCTTTGCCAGTTGCTTCGATTGACCTGGTGGCACTCGAAGCGCTGATCAAGCATTTAGTCGCTACCCCAAGCGCACTGAAGGCGCGTTCCGACTCGGAGAAGAACGAACTGGATGCATGGTTTGCTCCACGACTCCACGCGGCGTTACGCATCCCTAGAAGACTTGCGGCCTCTAGCGAGTTCTGGCGCTGGATTGGCCTTGACATCGGGCGGGCTTTCGTTGAGGCGCGTTTTGGTCAGAATGGCGCCGTAAGTCAATGGAGATACACGGGCGGGCCTTTGCGAAACGCCATGTCACGACTATGGTGGGCCGCCGAACTGATACGCAATGGCACCGACTACCGAGAAGTGCCACGTGTTTTCGGCCGAACTCGGACCGCACAGTTCGCGCTTGAGCTTGCATATTCTCGATACAAACCCGCCGCAATTGCGTTCGTTCGGGTAGCTGAAGGCGTAGACGGCGGGCCCGTGCTAAGTGATGAGCAAATGAAGCGCTTGAGCAGAGTGATCAACGCGCTCCTATCGACAAGAGTGCTCGAGGCGTGTGATTGTGGGACACCTGCACCCGGCCTCGACGAAGTGTGGCTTTCCACGCCTCCAGATGCAAAAGCGCTCGTTAGTGAAGATCTTCCTGTTGGTCCGGATGACGGAAGAATTCCCGAAGATGCAATTGTAACGCTGGCTGGCTGGTTTCGGGCGCTTGCCTCAACGGAAGACGTAGGCTCGGTGTCTTTTCGTTGCTGTGGCAACTAGGGGCGGCCTTTGCCCGCCAAGCGTGAGGCGCTTAATGCCGCGCGAGTCAGGGATTCTACTACCAAATCATCGCACGCCATGGTTGTGGTCGAGGGCCGGTCCGAAGTGTGGCTCTCGGGCCGGAAGTACCTGGACATGGAGCTGCACAACAGCGCCGCTGCTTCAACCACTACCAGCAGTGAGGAGGTGGGCTTGGCATCCTAGCAATGACTGGCCCTGGAGGGATTTTCAGACAAGACGGGACTTAACTCTGACTCAAGCAAACTACCCTCCGGAAGACGCGGGGCGGTTCATACAACGGAATCTGGACTACACTGTTGTCACAAGAGATGACCAAGGCCGACAAGATTCGCG
>CALCHY010000325.1 GCA_937907415.1 uncultured Trueperaceae bacterium | reverse complement strand
AGGCGGGTCTGGAAGACCTGCTGCTGCGCCCCGAGAGCTTCTACGCCGAGCAGAACATCGCCCTGCGCACCGGCGTGACGGCGACCGCCATCGACGCGGCCGCCAGGACCGTGACCTTCGCCGACGGAACGGTCGAGGCCTACGACGTGCTGATCCTCGCCACCGGCTCGACAGCGCGCAAGCTGAGCATCCCCGGCGCGGATCGACCGGACCTGCTGGAGCTTCGCACCCTCGACGACGCCGAACGGCTGAAGGCGGTTCTGGCGCCAGGCAAGCGGCTGGCGGTGGTCGGCGGCGGCTATGTGGGTCTGGAGGCGGCGGCCTCGGCCCGCGCCCTGGGCGCCGAGGCGGTGGTGATCGAGCGCATGGACCGGGTGCTGGCGCGCGTGGCGTCTCAGCCCCTGTCGGCCTTCTTCACCGATCTGCACAGGAAGCATGGCGTTGAGATTCTGACCGGCGTCGAGGTCGCTGGGTTCGAGGACGCGGGCGTGCGTCTGGCGGACGGGACGCTGATCGCGGCGGACGCGGTGCTGGTCGGCGTCGGCGCCTTCGCCTGCGAGGCCCTGGCGCGCACGGCGGGACTGACGTGCGAAAACGGCGTGGTGGTGGATGAGACCGCCCGCACCAGCGACCCGAACATCTACGCCATCGGCGATGTGACGCGGCGGCCGATCCCGGTCCACGGCGGCGTCATGCACCGGCTGGAGAGCGTGCCCAACGCCCTGGAGCAGGCCAAGCAGGCGGCCTCGGCCATCGTCGGTCGCGCGGCCCCGGCGCCGGAAGTGCCGTGGTTCTGGTCCGACCAGTATGACGTCAAGCTGCAGATCGCGGGCGTGCCCTTCGACGCCGATCGCCAGCTGGTGCGCGGCGACCCGGCCGGCGGAGCCTTCTCGGTCTTCCATCTGAGCGGCGACAGGATCGTGGCGGTGGAGGCGGTCAACGCCCCCGCCGACTTCATGGGCGGGCGGATACTGATCGGGAAGGGGGCGGCGGTGGACGACGCCCTGCTGGCCGACCCGACAGTGTCGATCAAGGCGGTCGTCCCATTCGGCGGCGGCGCTCAACCGAGGAAAGGGCTACGTCTCTAGCTCAAGAGCTGGTCGCCTCTTCCTAGCGCCCCGCAAGATTGGCGGGGCGAGTCGTCCGGACGGGGAGCGGGTCTTTATGATTGACGTGGAGTCACGTCTCGGAATTTACACACCAACGTTATTTGACGTGGAATTGTTCCTGTGTCGCCCTCCAGGTTCTCATCATGAGCACCTAAGGAGGTAGTTTTGTTGAACGTGAAACGAATAGCTGCGGGAATTCCAAACCTCTTCATTATGGCTTCGGTAGTGATTGCTGCGACGTCGTTCTCGGCGAATTCCGCAACAGCGACAATTCAATCAGGATATTACATCTACGAGTATAGCTATTATTCCGATGCCTCTCATTCGTCTCAGGTTGGGTACGCGAGGCAAGGTTGTTATGCTGGAGATCCAGCAGCCAGTGGATGGGGCGAGGTAACGGCGCATTCCACCTCCACCCTGATCGGCTGGTGTAATCCGGATGGGACCGGCATCATCTTCTAAGGCAATCTGTGGTTCTACAATGCGCTAAACAGAGAAGGCCCCAAGCATTGCTTGGGGCCTTTTTTGTACCTGCCTCATAGGTGGGCGAGGGAGATGGGTTAGCGGCTGAATGTCGCGTTCACAGAGTGATGTTTTGTGAAAGCTGCGATATCTGCTCTCATTGCGCTTGGAGATTGTCTCCTAGGGAGGGTTATCCAATGATCAAACTGAACAGTGGTGTTGCTCGTCTGAGCGCGCTAGGCATGTTCGTAGCGGCCGGGATTGCTGGTCTCGTCGCAGCAAATTCTAGCAATGCCAAGACCTATGTGCAGATCAATCGTGGGCCGTACGAGCAGTGTCTTTACGACAATATAAGGAACTGCCGAGCAGCTTACCCAGTTGGACCGCAGCGCGAGCAATGCATGATTGAGGGCAAAGAGGTCTGTGATTATGCACACGGAATGCAGTAATTACACGCCTTGAATAGAGCGGCGGTTCCAATCGGGGCCGCCGTTTCCAATCAGCGATGGGCGCCAATCTCTCAGTCTGGCGTTCGCATGAGCGGAGCTTAGGAAGCCCTTGGGGACTTCCATCAGGCAATTCGGGCAGGTAGGGCCGGAGTTGTTGCCCAAGGGGGCAGGTGAAGTAGAGGGCGCTCCTAAGAAACGCCCAACAACTGCGACCAGTTCATAACAATGTTCTGCAACTATCAGCATGGTCCCCGCAAGGGGGTAGTTTCTGATTTCTCGGAAACCCCCTTGTAAATCCAAGGGGTCAGTGTGGTGCCGCCGGGCAGGATTGAACTGCCGACCTCAGCCTTACCAAGGATGGGCAGATCATCTATATTGTCCTTGTATTTCAAAGACTTTTGTCTTTGTGGTTGGTCCTCTCCCCGTAATTGTCCCACTGCCGCGCCCTCGACGTCGAGCGTGGTTGGCCGCAGCCTGAATGATGGGCAAGGCTGCGGCGAGGGCTTCCTCGGGCGTGACCGAAAACCACTCGCGCCCAATGGCGAAGGGCTTCAGGCGCTCGTGGACGAGTTTCTCTACCTGTCGTTCCAGCCCGCCAGGGATGGCGCGCCGATAGGCCAGCCGCAGGGGGTAGGGGCAGCCAAGCTGTAGCCCCTGAACCCTTCGAGACGTGTCGGCGGCTATGCCCACCTTGGTGAACTCACCGCACGCTACGAAGTAGAGGTCCGTTTGGTGTTCCGCCTTGTCGAGATGGTTCACTGGTGTCTTGAACATCGGTTGTTCCTGAGGTTCCCCACACGGTGCTGATAGAGCCTGCGAGGTGGGACGTGTTCACGTGAGCGTATCGCATGACCATGGCGGCGCTCTTCCAGCCTCCCAGTTCCATGAGGGCGGTCAGGTCGCGGTTGGCCCTATAGTGCCAGGTAGCCCAGGTGTGACGGCAGTCGTGGGGCGAGAAGTCGGTGATCCCGGCTCGCTTGCACATGCCCGCCCATGCCGTCTTGATCTGGCCCCCACCGCCGGCTCTTTCCTCGTAGGGGTCGCCAAGAGGGCGCTGGACGCCCGAGGCGGTCACATAGGGCATAGAGCGGCGGAACACGGCGCCGGTGCGGTGGGGCAGGGCCGACAGGGCCGCGACGGCCTTTGGGTGTAGGGGAACCCCGCGGGCCTCGCCGTTCTTGGTGTCGATGAACTCCACATGGGCCCTGCTCAGGTCGACGTTGCGCCAGTCGAGATAGAGGGCCTCCGAGATGCGGGCGCCGGTCGAGAACAGGAACACGACCAGGGGGCGCAGGTGGGGGGCGGCGGCTTCGATGAGCCGATCCGCCTCCTCGTGGGTCACCCAACGGATGCGGCCCTTCGGTTCCTTCGGCCGGGCGATCACTGGCTTGTCGCACCAGCGCTTCCGGGCGGCGTGGTGCAGGACGGCGGCGACGGGCGTGTAGATGTGCCGGTTGAGTGTCGAGGGCGCCGCCTGGGGCTTCAGCTTCTTGGCGAGCGCCTCGATCTCGGCCTGGTGGATCGCCGCAAGCGGCTTCTTGCCGATCACCTTGAGGATGGGGCCTAGGTGCGCGCGTTCGCCCCCGGCTTCCATGTAGCTCAGAGCGGCTTCGGCGAACGTCCTGGTAGCGGAATCACCGTGGACCGATCGCTTGATGAGTTCGGCTTCGCGGACTGCACGGATTTCTTCCGCGGCTTTGCGGTCGCTAGTGCCAGTGCTTTCGTCAACGATGAGGCCCCGGACGGACCCGCGGAGGTACCAATTCGGGGATGTGAACCGCCCCGGGATTGTCGGAGGCTCCAACTCTTGAGTAGATGGAGTCCTTAT
>CALCHY010000324.1 GCA_937907415.1 uncultured Trueperaceae bacterium | reverse complement strand
CTCGCGTCAGCGCCTCGCGCAGGCTGCCGTCCGTGCCTAAGCGCATCTTCTCGCCCAGGATGACAGCGTCGCCGGCGCCTTGCATGGCGCAGCGGTTCTCGGCGCTGTCGAAACCCGTGTCCATCGGATATACACAGTGCCCACGTGGCGGTCGGGTGCCATCCCGGCGGCAAGCGGCGGCACTACTAACTCGCCCCGTCCACCCCGATGCCCGCGTCTCGCGCCCGTTGCGCTGCGGCCCTGCGGTCACTGACTTCGAGCTTCCCGAGGATGGTGGAGACGTGGTTGCGCACGGTCTTGCTCGTCACTTGGAGGTGACGCGCTATCTCGGCATTGTTGAGGCCCTCGGCGATCAACGCCAGCACGTCACGCTCGCGCTTGGTCAACTCAGGGAACGGCAGCGCACCACCGGAGACAGACGCTGCAGAGAAATAGCGGCTGAAGCGCTGGACGACGTTCGGGTCGAACAACGCCTCGCCGTTCGCGGCAGCCATGATGGCGCGCTCGAGCTCCGCCTTGCTGCCGCCCTTGAGGACGTAACCCTTGGCGCCAGCCTTCATGGCGCGGAACACGGTCTCGTCGTCAGCGAACATCGTCACCATGATGATGGCGGCTGTCGGATCGTTGGTCAGGATGCGGCCAGCGGCCTCAACCCCAGAGAGCCCTGGCATGCGCGCGTCCATCAGGATCACTTGCGGGTCCAGACTCTCCGCCAGCGCGACTGCTTCGCTGCCGTCGTGCGCCATCCCGACGACTTCACAACTAGGGAGCGTGGCAACCAATAGTGCCAGCCCCTCGAGGAAGAGCTCGTGGTCGTCTGCTACCAGCACTCTCGTCGGAGGCGCCAACTCTGGGGCGGAGGTCACGCCGGTCACGTTGCTACGGGCCGACCGGTGGTCGTCAAGAGGAAACGCCGTGCGGCCCCAGGCAGCGGCACCGTGACTATCAGGGTCATGCCGTGGGCCTCGTTGCGTAGGAGGTGCGCCCTGCCGCCGGCGCGGCGCGCCGATACCCGCAACGACGCCAGGCCGATGCCACCCCTGTGGCCAGTCAAGCGGCCGCCAACCCCCACGGCCCCGACTCCGTCGTCACGCACGATGAGAGTCGCCCGCGCTGAGCGCAGCCGGATGAGCACCCAACAGTGCCGCGCTTGGGCGTGGCGCACGACGTTGGCCGTGCCTTCCAGCGTCGCTCGGTAGAGGAGTTCGGTTACGGCAGGAGAGAGGTTGGCGGCGGACCCGGAGGCGGCGAAGCTCACTTCGAGGCCAGCTAGCGCCAGCAGGTTCAGCGCCTCCTTGACCGCGCCGATCAGGTCTAGCCGCTCGAGCGTCTCGGGCGGTTCGCTATGCACGATGCGGCGCAACTCGCCGACGAGGCGTGAGACCTCGTCACGTAAGGAGGCGACCTGCTCGGGGGCGGTCGCGCCAAGCTTGGCGTCTTCGGCGAGGAGTTGAAGTCTTACCTCGAGGCCAGCCAGGCCTGGGCCGAGGCGATCGTGGAGGTCGCTTAGGAGCTGCTCGCGAGTCCGGGAATCGGGGTGGCTCACGCTTGGCCCACTGACCCGGCGTGCTTGGCGGTCAGCCACCGCGTTAGTGATGTGGGGCTCGGCTAACTTAGTGCTGAATGGCATGCCAGTGCCCCTCCTTTCACCAGCGCTCACGCTACTCCGACAAGGTGAGACGCGAGGGTGCCGATGATGGCACCCTCGCGTGCGAGGCTTAGGTTTGTTTCATGCACGCTCAACGGCGTGCTCAACAAGCAGTACTAGCTAGTTGACAGTGAACTCCTCGATCATGCCTTCCATGTAATGCGCCATGGCCGGATTGTTGAGGTCCTGCACGAAGCAGACGGCTACCCAGTTGCCGGCAGTCAGGTCGAGAGGCATGTAGACGGTCTGTCCGGGCGAGAGCGCTTCGATGTCGACTGTGGTCGTCGTGTCGAACGGCGGGGCCATGGTATGCGTCGTGTCCTTCAAGAACGTTTCGAGGTCGGCCTGGGTCTTGCCGTCAGTGAGCTTGAAGAACGCGGCGATGTGCGGCTGGTCGCCCACGTTCGTGACCTTCCACAGGTCATTGCCTGCCTTCATTGTCGCCGGGAAGTCGAACGAGAAGTCTGCGAGCTGTAGGGTGTGGCTCGTTTCAGGGGCGGCTACTGGAGAGCCCGAGGCTGTAACTTCGAACGGTAGGTAGGTGGACGCGGCGGATTCGCTGCTCGTCGCATGCG
>CALCHY010000323.1 GCA_937907415.1 uncultured Trueperaceae bacterium | reverse complement strand
GATGGCGCCCCGGATCCCGTGTAAATTGGGTGGCTCTGCAAGATTGTCGTGAGTGACGTGAGCCACCGTTCCTCCAAAATGGGAAGTGGATACAAACCCAGGAATGGAGTGGAACGATGGCTCAACTGAAGGATAGTCCTATAGCGGCGCGCGTGCGTGAGGCGCTCATCGATCAACCGGATTTCTTCCGCGACATCTTGCAAGCGACGCTGCAGCGGTTGCTGGAGGAGGAGATCACGCTGCACCTGAACGCTGACCCGCACGAGAGAACTGAGGAGCGGCGTGGGTACCGTAACGGTTACCGCCCGCGGCAGCTGAAGACGCGGGTGGGCACGCTGCAGTTGCTGGTGCCGCTGGACCGCGAGGGTACCTTCAAGACGGAGTTGTTCGATCGCTACCAGCGTAGTGAGAAGGCGCTGGTGTTGTCGTTGATGGAGATGTACTTAGAGGGCGTGAGCACCCGGAAGGTGAAGGACGTCACCGAGGTCCTGTGCGGCACGAGTTTCAGCAAGAGCACGGTGAGTCGCCTCACTGGGCAGCTCGATGCTGAGCTGGTGGTGTGGCGGGAGCGGCGCCTTGACGCGGTGGCGTACCCGTACCTGATGGTTGACGCTAGGTATGAGCATGTGCGGGTGGCTGGCCGAATCGTAAGTCAGGGCGTGCTGATCGTGAAAGGCGTTAGGGAGGACGGGCAGCGCGAACTGTTAGCCGTGGACGTGGCCGATTCGGAGTCGGAGGCGACTTACGATGCGCTCTTCCAGAAGCTCAAGGAGCGTGGTTTGAGGGGCGTGCAGCTCGTGACCAGCGATGATCACCGTGGCTTGGTGAACGCCGTTCAGAAGCACTTCCAGGGCGCGTCTTGGCAGCGGTGCCAGGTGCACTTCCTTAGGAACGCGCGCGGCAAGGTGGCCAGGAAGCACCAGGCGGCGCTCACGAGCGACTTGAAGGCCATCTACGCCGCTACCGATAAGGAGTGGGCGTTATCTCTCGCTAGGGAGGTGGTGGAGCGCTGGAGCGTCTCGCATCCGGCAGTAGCTGAGTGGATCGAGGCGGGTATCGAGCAGACGTTGGCGTGCTTCTCGTTCCCTGAACCGCATCGGCGGCGTATTCGCAGCACGAACGGCTTGGAGCGGTTCAATCAAGAACTGAAGCGCAGAACGAGGGTGGTGCGGATCTTCCCGAATAGCGCGGCGTGCCTCAGGCTGGTGACAGCCTTATGCGTGGAGCAGAGCGAGGAGTGGTTGTCGGGCTGGCGGTACTTGGATATGAGCTTGTTGGTGGGTTACGAGGCGGCCGTTTCTTCGCTCGCTTCCGCTCCCGAAGAAACGGAGGTGGGCATGGCAGCATGATGTAGGCTGGCCTGGAGGAAACAATTTACACGCCTACTGGGACGTAACTAACCAGCGGCGACAGGCCGGACATAAGCATTCGGGAGATCTACCAGTTCCATCGCCAGATCCTCGGGGCACCCTGCGGCAATTTGCGTGAGTTCCACAGAGTCATGGACCTAATCTTTGCCGGACACTTGAAGCCGGTCGTGGACGAGATGTTCAAGCTAGCTAACGCTCAGGACGCTTTTCGGCGTCTCAAGGGCCAAGATCAGTTCGGGAAAGTAGTGGTGGCTCCATGAGCGACCTGAATCTGGTCGCATTTGGTGACGTCGCCTTCCAGCGTCCGGTTTCTCAGGCTCTGGTGGAACGCGTTGCCGCCTGGAAAGCGGAGCTTCTCAAGCAGGCGCCAACCTTGTTCTTCGGCAATCTGGAAATCCCGCTCACCGAGCGCGGTAGCCCGGCGGACAAGCCGGTTGCGTTTCGCGGTTCCCCGGCCGGCGCAATGGATCTGAAGCATCTGGGGTTCGATGTTTTATCTCTTGCCAACAACCACGCTCTAGATTACGGCGAGACTGGACTGCGCGACACCATGGAGTCGTTGCGTGGGAACCAGGTCGCCTACGTAGGGGCCGGCATCGGGGGCGAGTCCGTCCGGCATCGGCTGGTGACGCTGGGTGGCACCAGAGTCGCCTTCATGGCATTCTCTGCCACTGTTCCGCGAGGCTACGCCGCCGCTACCGATCGCCTTGGCATTGCGCCACTGCGCGCCCACCAGGCGGTGTACGTTGACGGCGCGCTCTCGGACGAGCAGCCGGGCACCGCGCCATACGTGCAGAGCTGGCCTCACGATGAGGATCTGGACCGGGCCCAAGAGGCGGTTACCAGAGCGAGGGCCGAAGCCGACATCGTCGTGGCGGCGCTGCATTGGGGTGTGCCACCGATGTGGTTAGCGCCCTACCAAGGCTTCCTCGCTGAGTATCAGAGGCCGATGGCAGAAAGGTTGGTGTCGGCCGGTGTGGACGTCATATTCGGTCACCATCCGCACGTTCCCCACCCCTGGGAGCCCGTTGCGGGAAGTCCCGTCTTCTGGAGCCTAGGGAACTTTATCTTCCAACCCTACGGGGTCGAGCACCGGCAGGAAGGCCCCACTGTTCCAAACCTGCTGACTGTCAAACAGCCGCCAGAAACTAACGATGGCCTGGCCGTGCTTCTGCGCCTGTCAAGCGGGGAAATCAGGGCCATCGAAGTGTTTACCTTCATGCTGGACGAGACTGGCGAGCCGGGCCCCGCCGGTGCCCGGAGGCACGCGGCTATCGTCGAGCGGCTGCGCCTCGCGGACGAGGCGTTCGGCAGCGTGCCGGTAGTGTGGCGGGATTTTGGACAACAGCCCGCCTAAGGGTATCACCCCTCGGGCAGAGTTGCCTGGCCGCTCCAGCTATTCTCTCGAAGAAAGGACCCTACGGCAAACCCAGGCGGCTTAGGTTTCGACGAGTTCGGCGTGCGTGACGGGCGCGTCGCGCATTGGTTCGCCCACGGCGCCACGGGCTTGAACTCGAGGCGTCACACCCAGGCGTCATCCCACGGGAGGTCGGGGTGACGTCCGCTCCACTCGCGTTGGAGGAGTTGCATGGGGTGGTGGTGAACAGCGGCCCGGCGTGAATCGCCTGGCTTTGATGGAGACTCTCCTTCCACGCGAAAGGAGAGAATGAGGCATGCGGACCAAGTACGACCAAGAGACGAAGGACCGGCTCATCCGGATGTTCTACGAGCGGCGCCAGGAGGTGCCTGGCGAGTCGATGCGGGCGTCGTTCCGGCACCTGCATGACTTGACTGGCATCTCACCTGACACGATGCGCGGCTGGGTGGACCGGGCGCGCGTCGACGCCAGAGAGAAGCCGGGCGTGACGAGCGCGGAGCGCGAGGAGATCAGGGCCTTGCGCAAGGAACTGGCGGAGCTGAAGCGCGCGAACGAGATCCTGAAGACCGCCGCTTTGCGCAGGATCTCGTTCGCCTGCCTCAGCTCACGGTTCTCCCTCTCCAACGCCTTGACCCGCTCACGCTCTGCATCGAGAGCTCGCTGCTCCGGGATCTCTCTGCGCTCCACGGCTCTCACCCACTTACGGAGAGTCTCCGCTGTGCAGCCGATCTTCTCGGCGACGCTGACGATGGCCGCCCACTGTGATTCGTGATGCCCCTGCTGCTCGAAAACCAGCCTGGTGGCGCGCTCCCGAACCTCAGGCGAGTACCTACCCTGCTTACCCATGAAGACCATCCTCTCAAAGAATGGGGTCTCCGGGAAAGTAGGGGTGGTTCATGCAGGGATCAGCGGCTACGCCGGAGATGGGGCGCGAACGGACCTAGAGCGGTGCGGGGTCCCGCCGGCGCTACGAGGTCCGGGCTATCATCGCTGATACGGTCCTGACGTACCGCCTCCGCTAGTGGCGTGGCTATGTGCCTGCAGCACCACGTTCGGTGGCAGGCGGCGACGGCTTGACGGCGTTCCGAAAGGTGGCGAAAGTGGGCCCTCAAAGGCCCACGTCGATACGCCCTAGCTCGAACAAGAGTTCCTCACCGACCCCGATGTTCCCGGCCGCGGACGCGCCCAGCCAGAAGACGCCGGCGTTGACGAGGCCACCAAGGTCCGCGGCGTAGCCAAGGTCTCCGATCGAAACTGGTTGGCTGCGCTCGCGCTCCAGTTCGGTGGCCTCCGACAGGGGCAGGTCGACCGCCGCGTCGTTCTCAGTGCACGCCCCGGCGGGAGGAACACTCCTGCCGTAGAACCTCACCGTCACCCCATCCGACAGGGTCAGATCGGCGTCGTAAACGGCCCGCGACCGGTAAGTGGCGGTGCGCACACGTGGCGCTGCCGAGGCGTCGACCTGCACCCAGCAGATACGGCCCAGCGTGTTACCTATCGGAACGCGGAAGGCCTCCACCTGCACGGAGAAGGCCGCCGAGCAAGCGGCCAACGCGAGCAGAGGCAAGAGCATCACGAAGCGCATGAAGCAGAGGCTATCACCGCCGCGCCGGCCGACCCCACGTCAGCGGACGCCACCTCGGCTAACGCCACCTCAGCGGCGGCGATCACGGCGGCAACGTCGGCCTCGCCGTGCGCGCCAGACAGGAACGCCGCCTCGAACTGGCTGGGCGGCCAGTAGACGCCCTGCTCGAGCATGGAGCGGAACCAGGCGCCGAAGGCGTGCGTGTCGCTGGCGGTGGCGGTTGCGAGGTCGGTGACCGGCCCAGGGGTGAAGAAGAGGGTGAGCATGGAGCCGACCCGGTTCACGGTAGCGGGCGCGCCGGCCGCACCCGCCGCGGCGCGCAGCCCACGCTCCAGCTCCGCGCCCAGGCGCTCGAGTCGCGGGTAGAGGTCGGCGTCCTCGTCGATGGCCGCGAGGGTGGCGTTACCGGCGGCCATGGCCAGCGGGTTCCCCGACAGCGTGCCGGCCTGGTAGACCGGACCGAGCGGGGCGACGAGGCTCATGAGGCTGGCGCTGCCGCCGTACGCCCCCACCGGCAGGCCGCCGCCCACGATCTTCCCCCAGCAGACCAGGTCCGGTTCTAGGTTCAGGCGCTCGACGGCCCCGCCGCGCGCCAGTCGTAAGCCCGTCATGACCTCGTCCACGATCAGCAGCGCGCCGGCGCCCTGCGTCAGGCGCCGCACCGCGGCCAGAAACTCAGGCGTGGGTTCCACGACTCCCATGTTCCCCGCCACCGGCTCCATGATCACGCAGGCGATCTCCGCGCCGTGCGCCTCGAACAGTCGCTCAAGCACGGGCGCGTCGTTGTAGGGCGCCACCAGCGTCTGAGCGGCCACGGCGGCGGGAACGCCGGCGCTGCTCGGCACGCCGCCCGTGAGCGCGCCGGAGCCCGCCGCCACCAGCAGCGCGTCGGCGTGCCCATGGTAGTTGCCGGCGAACTTGACCACCAGGTCGCGGCCCGTGGCGCCTCGCGCCAGGCGTAGAGCGCTCATGGTGGCCTCGGTGCCTGAGTTCACGAAGCGCACCTGCTGGCAGCTCGGGTAGCGCTCCAAGAGGCGCTCCGCCAGCTCCACCTCCGGTGCGGTGGGGGCGCCGAAGGTGGTGCCGTTCTGGAGGGCGGTCTGCAGCGCCGCGGTCACGCGCGGGTGGGCGTGCCCCAGGATGAGTGGTCCCCAGGAGCCCACCATGTCGACGTAGCGGTTGTCGTCCACGTCCCACACGTGAGCCCCCGCCCCGCGCTGCACGAACCGGGGCGTGCCGCCCACCTGCCCGAAGGCGCGCACGGGCGAGTTGACGCCGCCCGGCGTCACGTGCAGCGCGCGGTGGAAGAGTTTCCGGGAGAGGAGTGTGAGTTCGTCCGTGCTCATGCGTTCGCTCCAGCCGGGGCAAGGCTCGCGGGCGCGGCGCCCGTGGCCAGGTGATAGGCCAGCGCCCGTGCGTGCCCGACGCAGGCGGCCACGCCGATGCCGGCGACCACGTCGCCGGTTAGATGCAGGCCGCCCACCACGTCGAGCTCCGCCTGCGCGGCGGCCATCTGCGTAGCGTGCCGCAGGCGGTACTGAGGGATGGCGTCGTGCCAGCGCTTGGTCCATACGGCACTCGGTTCGGCCGTCACGCCGAGCGTCAGTCGCAGGTCGCGTCTCACGCTCGCCAGGGCCTCGTCGGCGCTGAGGGCGAGGAAGCCGGGGTCACGGCGGCCGCCGGAGATCACGCGCAGTAGGGTCATGCCCGCGGGCGCCTGGTCGGGGAAGAGAGCTGACGTGTACACCGCGCCCAGGCTGCGCGGCTCCTCGCCGGCCGCCACCAGGAATCCGAAGCCGGCCAGTTCGGTGGGTACGGCGGCGGCAGGGTAAGCGAGGGAATGGACCACCACGTCGGCGTAGGCCACGTCGGCCAGGCTCCGGGCGGCGCCCGGCGCGATGTCGCGGAGCAGAACGGCGCCTACGGGCGCGGGCACGGCGAGCACGACCCTGGCGGCCGACACGCTGCCGCCGCTCTCTAGCTCGAGCTCGAAGCCCTCGCCGGTGCGCCTCAGGGCCCGCACGCCCACGCGGGTGGCAAGGCGCTCGCCCAGGGCGTCGGCCAGGGCCGCGCTCAGGCGGCGCGTACCTCCTGAGAGGGTCAGCATGCCGCTTCGCGGTGCGCCGCCGCGCCTGCCGGCCGCCGCCAGCTTCAGCGCCGCGCGCAGGAGCGAACCGTGCTCCCGCTCGAGCGCTGCCAGGCGCGGGAAGAGAGCGTCGGTGCTCACCTCGCGGGCCAGGCCGGCGGAGACGCCGCCCGCCAGCGCGTCAGCGATCCACTCGGCCACAGGGCGCCCGAAGCGGCGCGCCAGGAAGTCGTACAGGCTCTCCTCGACGCGCCCGCGCGGCACGAACGGCTCCGCCAGAGCCCGCAGTTTGGCGGCGGCCGGGATCAGCGGGCTCCGCAGGAACGCCAGCGGCGTGCCAGGCAGCGGCTGCAGGCGGCCGCCGACATACAGGTAACGGCGGCGCGCGGCGGGCGTGGCGTGCCGCACCTCGCCCTCCAACCCCAGGGCGTCGATGAGAGCACGCAAGTCGGCCGAGTTGGTGACGAAGCCCGCTGGTCCCCAGTCGAAGACGAAGCCGGCGGTGTGTTCGCCGCGCACCTTCCCTCCCGCTTCCCCCTCGCGTTCGAACAGCCCAACCCGCAGGTGGGGCGCCAGCCGCGTGAGCCAGAAGGCGGTGCTCATGCCGGCGACACCCCCACCTACGACAGCGACATCGAAAGATCGTGCACCTGGCATCGCGACGGCTTAGGAGCTCTCGATGAAGCGCTTGTTGTCGGGGTGGGCGCTGACGTTGGTGCGGCGGTAGGGCGCCACCGGCTCGAGGATGTTGCGGCATTGCGGGTTGACGCAGCCGGGGCAGCGCAGGCCGTACTGCTTGGAGCACGCCTCGCCGCTGGCCAGGTGCTCGGCGACGATGGCGGCGAGGGCGTCCTGGAATAGCGGCAGACCGTTGAGCGCGGGCGCGCGCCGGTACTCGGAGATGCCGACCTCGGCCGCCAGCTCGCCGTACTCGATATCGAGTTCGTGGAGCGTCTCGATGTGGTCGGAGGTGAAGGCGATGGGCACCACCAGCACCCGTTGGCGCTTCTTCGCTCCCAACTGCTTTATGACGGACTCGGTGGACGGCCCGAGCCACGGCACCGGGCCCACCTCCGACTGGAAGCTCAGCAGGTGCTCGTAACCGTAATCGAGGCGCCGCATCACCTCGTGGACGCTGGCGCCGACCTCGAGCGGGTAGGCGTCGCCCCGGTCGATGATCCCTAAGGGCAGGCTGTGAGCGCTGAAGAGGATGAGAACGTCGTCCCGCTCGGCGGGCTCGAACTGCTCGAGGCCCTGCCGCACGGTTTCGGTCATCGCGTCGATGAACAGGTCGTGCGTGGGCCAGCGGTCGATGACGCTCCAGTCGAACTCCCGCTGCAGGCCGAGTCGGCGCGCGGCGCGCCAGAGCTCATTGAGGCTGCTGCCGGTGGTGGCGCAGCTGAACTGCGGGTACTGGGTGAAGGCGACGGCGCGAACGACGCCGTCGGCGGCCATCTCCTTGAGAGCCGTCTCGCTGGAAGGCTCGCTGTAGCGGAACGCCACGTACGGCTTGTGCGGCGCGGTTTCGGGCGAGAGTCGGTCAAGACGCTCGCACATCCCGCGCCCCTGCAGCTGGGTCCAGTGCAGGATAGGGCTGCCACCCCCGATGTCGTTGTAGTTGCTCTCCACGGAGGCCGTGCGCCGTTTGGCGATGAACGGCCCGAGGAACGACTGGAACGGTAACTGGATGATCTCCCGATCGGCGAACAGCTCGAGCAGGAAGGGGCGGACCGCGCCCAGGTCCTGCGGTCCGCCGAGGTTGAGCATGACGACAGCGGTGGGGGGTCGGTTCATGGCACCGAGGCTATCCGACCCTTTTCCGGCAAGCGTCACAGAACTGTCAGCCTCACTGGACACGCAGAACCTGCAGCATCTGGTCCTCGGGGCTGCCGGGCTCGGGCGCCGCGTCGAACTCCCACCGCGTCGTGGGCGGCAGGCTCATGAGGATGGCCTCGATGTCGCCAGAGGTCTGAAGCCCGAAGAGGGTGCCGCGGTCGTACACCAGGTTGAACTCTACGTAGCGGCCGCGCCTCAACATCTGCCAGCGCCGTTCTCTTCCACCGTACGGTGTGGCGTGCCGCCGCTCCACCAGCGGCACGTAGGCGCGCTCCAGCGTCGCGATGCCGTCGGTCACGAAGGCGAGCGCCCGCTCGAAGGCGTCGTCGGCGCCGGCCGGGAGCTCGTCGAAGAAGATCCCGCCCATCCCACGCCGCTCTCCGCGGTGGCGGATGTAGAAGTAGTCGTCGCAAGCGCGGCGCATGCCCCCGTAGTCCACGTCGTGCCGCTCGCACTGGCGCTGCAGTTCGCGGTGGAAGTGCTCCACGTCGTCCGCGAAGAGGTAGTGCGGCGTAAGGTCGGCCCCGCCGCCGAACCAGGCGACGTCGCCGGCCTCGAAGTAGCGGTAGTTGGCGTGGAAGGAGGGGGCGTAGGGGTTGAGGGGGTGCACCACGATGCTCAACCCGGTGGCGTAGAACGGCTGCCCCTGCACCGACGGGTGCTTGGCGGCCAGGCTGGGTGGCACGGCGTCGCCGTGCACCGCCGACACGTTCACGCCCGCCCGCTCGTAGACCGCGCCGCCTTGAAGCACGCGCGCCGCGCCGCCGCCGCCGCCGGGCCGTTGCCAGCTGCGACCGCCGAAGCGGGCGGTCGGTTCGAAGGCCTCGAACGCTGCGATCATGCTGGCCTGGCCGGCCAGCATGAGCTCGTGCACGCGCTCCCGCCGGCCGCTCCGTGGGGCGGCGCTCACGCCCTCACCTCTTCCGCCGCGACCATGGGGCGCCGCTCGTAACCGCGTACCACGTCGACGAGGAACTCGACCGCGGCGGGGTCGGTGGTGGGGATGATGCCGTGCCCGAGGTTGAAGATGTGCGGCCCCGCGGCGCCCTCGGCCAGGACCTGCTCGGCGGCGCGCCGCAGAACGGGCCGGGGCGCCAGGAGCATGGCGGGGTCGAGGTTCCCCTGGAGCGTGGTTGCTCCCAGCGCGCGCCGGGCGCGCGAGAGCGGGCGGCGCCAGTCCACGCCGATCACCTCGGCGGGGAAGCGCGCCACCAGCTGGTCGAGGTGCTGCGCCGCGACGGCGAAGTAGATCCGGGGCACGCCGCTCACGGCCTCGAGAACGCGCGTCACGTACGGCGCCCCGAACTCCGCGAAGGCCTCAGCGTCGTGAAGGCCGGCCCACGAGTCGAACAGCTGCAGCGCCTGCGCGCCGGCCGCGGCCTGGCTGTTCAGGTACGCGATGGTCTGCGTGGTGAGCTTGTCGAGGAGCGCGTGGGCGGTCGCCGGCTCGCTGCGCAGGAACGACCGGAAGGTCGCGAAGTCCTTCGAACCACCACCCTCGATCAGGTAGGCGGCGAGGGTAAGGGGGGCGCCGGCGAAGCCGATGAGGGGAACCTCGCTGGCCGCTCGGACGAGCCTTATAGCGCTTGGCACGAACGGCGCGATCTCCTCGGAGGGGGGCAGACGCAGGGCGTCCACCTGGGCGCGGCTGCGGATCGGTTCCGCTATGACCGGCCCGGGTCGGAAGTCGACGCCGATGCCCATGCTCGGCAGCGGCGTCATGATGTCCTGGAACAGGATGGCGGCGTCGAGCGGGTAGCGGCGCGTAGGTTGCAGCGTCACCTCGCACGCCAACTCCGGCGTGCTGCAGAGCGTCCAGAACGAGTGGCGCTCCTTGAGCGCACGGTACTCGGGCAGGTGCCGGCCCGCCTGGCGCATGATCCAGAGCGGGGCGCGGCTGGTGTAGCCGCCGCCGGCGGCTTCAAGGAAAGTGTTCATCTTTTCACTCCTTCGGGGGTCGCGGGGGGTTCAGTTCGGGCGTGAAGCGGTAGCCCACGCCCCATACGGTGTGGAAGTAGATCGGTTCGGTCGGGTCGGGCTCGAAGAGGCGCCGCAGCCGCATGACGAAGTTGTCGATGGTGCGGCTGCTGGGGAAGATGTCGTTGCCCCAGACCGCGTCGAGGATCTCGTCGCGGCTCACGACCTCGCCCGCGCGCCGCGCCAGCAGGCGCAGGATCCCGACCTCCCGCTCGCTGAGCATGGCCTCGCCGCCGTCAGCCAGCTGCACCGTCCAGGCGCGCAGGTCGACCTCGTGGCCGCCGAAGTGCAGGCGCGACTCCACGGCCGTCAGGGCGCCGCTGCGGCCCAGCAGCTTGCGCACGCGCAGCAGGAACTCAGGCAGATGGAACGGCTTGGCCAGGTAGTCGTCGCCGCCCGCCTCCAGGCCCTCCACACGCTCCTCGGGTCGTCCCTTGGCGGAGAGGAACAGCACGGGGGTGTGGTCGCCGGCGGCGCGGCGTTCGCGGCAGAGGGTGTAGCCGTCCTTGTGCGGCAGCATGACGTCGAGCACCACCAGGTCGGGGGTGGCGTCGCGCCAGGCGCTCTCGCCCTGCAGGCTGTCGCTCGCCTGCAGCACCGAGTGGCCCTCGGCCTCGAGGTTGTCGGAGAGCACGGTGGCGAGCGCCGCCTCGTCTTCGATGATCAGTACCTTGGCGGCCATCAGCCGACGGCTCCCAGTCGTGGGGTGGGGCCGGGGGAGGTGGCGGCGCGCTCCAGCGGTAGTGACACGGTCACGCGGGTGCCCCCCAGTTCACCGGCCTCGATAGCTACCCGGCCTCCGAGCGACTCCGCGGTGCGCTGAACGAGGTAGAGCCCCAGGCCCAGGCCCGGCGCCGTGCGCGTCATCTCGTTGCCGACGCGGTAGAAGCGCTCGAACACGAGCGCACGTTCCCGTTCGGGTATGCCCGGACCGCGGTCCTCCACGCTCAGTCGTGCCCAGTCGTCGTGGCGCCGCACCGCGACCTTCACGACCTTGTCCGGGCCGGGCGTGTACTTGACGGCGTTGTCCACGAGGTTCTCGACGAGGATCGCGATCTCGTCGAAGTCGGCGAGGACGGGCAGGTCGCCGTCGTCGGCGGTCAGCTCGATGCGGGCGCCGCGCCCTTCCTGCAGGCGCCTCGAACGCTCGAGAGCGCGGCGCACTAGGTCCGCCAAGTCACCCGGTTCGCTGCGCTGCGCTGGTGCGCCCGCTTCCAGCCGCGCCGTGGCCAGCACCTGCTGGCCGGTGTGCTCCAGCCGGTCGACCTCCACGCTCATGCTCCGCAGGTACTCCTGCAGCTTGGCCGGGGGCGGGGTACGTAGCTGCAGCGTCTCGATCAGCAGCCGCAGGGTGCTTATGGGGGTCTTGTACTCGTGACCGATGGCGTCGAGGAAGTTGCGCTGGCGCCGTTTGAGTTCGCGCTCGAGGCGCAGGCTGCGGCCGATGATGAACAGCCCGGCCATCACCACGAGCACGAAGAACGGGCCCTCGAAGGCCAGCATGCGCACGTCGCTGCGCTGCTTGGCGATGAACTCGTCGAGCGATTCCACGTTCACCTCCACGCGGCGGCGGGTGGCGTCGAAGGCGAGGTGGCGCCGCGCTGCCAGCAGCTCGTTCACCTCTTCGGTGGCGCCCAGGGCGAGGAGGCGGTTCAGGCTCTCGGCCTCCCGCTCCAACCCCGCTATGGTGTTCCGGCTCACCTCGCCCACGTAGCGCTGCTGGAAGTAGATCCACCACGCCATCTGCGCCGTCACGAACGCGATGATCACGATGAACGCCCCACGCGTGGCGGCGCGCGAGGTGAGAACGCGGCGCCTCATCCCAGCCACCCGCCGCCCACCGCCTCGAGCGCGTGGTAGGTGACGATCAGGTCGGCGCCGGCACGGCGGATCGAGGTCAGGCTCTCGCGCACGGCGGCGGCCTCGTCCAGCGCCCCCGCCTGGGCGGCGGCCTTGAGCATGGCGTACTCGCCGCTCACCATGTACGCCGCCAAGGGAAGCTCGGACTCACGCCTCATGCTGGCCAGAACGTCGAGGTAGCCAAGCGCCGGCTTCACCATCAGGATGTCGGCGCCCTCGGCGGCGTCGAGGCGCGCCTCTCGCAGCGCCTCGCGGGCGTTGCGCGGGTCCATCTGGTAAGTGCGCCGATCGCTGGGTACAGGAAGCGCGTCCGCGGCGGCCGCCTGCGGCGCCGAGCCGGCCGCCTCGCGGAACGGGCCGTAGAAGGCCGACGCGTACTTGACGGCGTACGAGAGCAAAGCCACGTCGTGCCGTCCAGCGGTGTCGAGGCGCGCGCGGATATGCCCCACGCGCCCGTCCATCATGTCCGAAGGCGCCACCACGTCCGCGCCCGCCTCCGCGTGCAGTTCGGCCATGGCGGCCAGCGCCGGCAGACTGAGGCCGTCGTCGATGCGCATGGCGCCGCGCCCGGCGGTGAGCAGGCCGCAGTGGCCATGATCGGTGTAGCCGCAGAGGCAGACGTCGCTCATGAGCACCACGTCGGCGCCGAAGGCCGAGCGGGCGGCGGCCAACGCGCTGGGCACGGGGCCGGCGGGGTCGTACGCGGCGGCGCCGTCCGCCCTCTTCGCGTCCTCCGCCACGACGCCGAACAGCATCACCGCGCGGATGCCGAGCGAGAGCGCGCGCTCGATGCGGGGCAGGAGCAGGTCGACGCTGAACCTGTCCACGCCGGGCAGGCTGGCGATCGGCTGGCGCTCACCCGCGCCGGGAACGACGAAGAACGGCTGGATCAGGTGCTCGGGGCGCAGGGCATGCTCGGCGATCATGTCGCGCATGGCGGCGCTGGAGCGGAGGCGACGGGGACGCTCGGCGCCCCGGTCGTCCGGAGTGTGGGAGACGGCGCTCGGGGCGACGTCGGTAAGGGTCGTGCGGTTCATCTGGGCCTTCCTGGCGTTGTATGGCGCTCGAGTAGCGGGTGTTGCTGGGCCGGGCCGGCCCCACCGGAGGGGCCGGTAGGGGCGTCGAGGGTGGGCTGGAGGGCGAGCTGGAGCGCCCGCCACACGCCCTCCACGGTCGGGTCGGGCGCCTCTACCACCATCGGCGCCACGCGGCGCGCGGCGGCGCCCGTCGTGGCGCCGATGGCCACCAGAGTGGCGGTGCCAGCAACGCGCGCGGGCAGCGCCGCCAGCGCCGACGGGCTCGCCACCACTACTGCCGAAGGCAGCTCGCGCGGCTCCCAGGAACGAGGCTCGCTCCTGTATGCCGGCAGCGGCACGGTGCCGTAGCCGGCGGCGGCGAGCAGGCGCGGCAGGGTGGGCAGCGCGCGGTTGCCCCGCGGCAGAGCCACCGGCCCCTTAGCCTCCGGATGCTCCATGAAGGCGCGCGCCAGGCCGGTGGCGTCCGCGGGCGAACCCACCACGGAGACGGTCGCGCCGAGTCGTCGCAGGGACTCCCGGGTGCCCGGGCCGGTGGCGCCGACGTGGAGGCCCTTAACCGGGAAACCCCAGTCGCGCCACGCCGCCACGGCGCTGGGGCTCGCGAACAGCACCCACGGGCAGCCCAGAGCGCGCCACGCGAGTTCCTGCGCCGGCGGCGTGGTAGTAGTAACGGCCAGCAGCGGGCGCCTTATCACCCGGATGCCCTGGTGCCGCAACCGGGCGGCCAGGCCTCGTAGTCGGCCGGCGGAGTAGGTGAGGGCGACCAGGGGAGGCGAGGCTAGCTGGCTCATGCCACCGCTTCGCCAAGGCCAAGGGCGCCGAACGCTGCCTCCACCACCTCCGCCACGGAGGCGCCCTCGGCCCTTACGGTTCGGCCCTCGTACCAGGCGGTCAGTTCCAGCCCCGAACCGAGAGCGGTGGCGTGCGCGCCGAGCGCCAACTGGCAACCGCCGTCCAGGCGCGCCATCAAGCCGCGCTCCGCGGCCACCGCCCACGAGGTGGGGGCGTCGTCGAGCTCGCTCAGCAGGGCGACCAGGTCGGCGCGGTCCGCGCGGCACTCGAGCGCCAGGGCGCCCTGGCCAGGTGCCGGCAGGAAGCGGGAGGGGTCGAGCGGAGTCACCACCAGGCCGGTGAGGTCGGGTTCAAGGCGCTGCAGCCCCGCGGCTGCCAGGAGGATGGCGTCGTAGCGCCCCTCGCGCAGCTTGGCGATGCGCGTCTCTACGTTCCCGCGCAGGTCGAGCGGCCGCAGGTCGGGTCTGAGCGCCAGGAGCTGAGCCCGGCGGCGTGCGGCGCTCGAGCCTACGGTGGCCCCGTGAGCCACGGGCAGCGCGGCGTCACCGGGCGCGTAGCGGTCGGGGAGCGTGAGCAGCACGTCGCGAGGGTCAGCACGGCGCGGCAGGGCGGCGATGACGAGGTCAGGGTGCCGAGCGCTGGGCAGATCCTTGTAGGAGTGGACCGCGAAGTCCGCGCGCCCGTCCAGCACCGCCTCCTGCACGGCCTTGGTGAAGAAGCCCTGCCCCTCAAGCTCGGCGAACGGCCGCAGTTCGCGGTCGCCCTGCGTTTCGATTGTCACCAGTTCGAACCCATGCCCGCGCCGTTCCAGTTCGGCGCCAACCCACGCGGACTGCCAGCGCGCCAGATTGCTCGCGCGCGTGGCGATCCGTAGCCTTGCATTACCTTGTCTGCTCACAGTCCGGCCTCCTCGATGAACGCCTCGGCTGCCTCGGTGCCGTACCTGCGGGCCACGGCCCGCAGGCCGTCGATCTGGGGCCTGGCCAGCCGGCTCGCCAGCCCCTCTGCCTGCCCCTCGGGTAGCGCCTCCGCCACGCGGGCGCGGTAATGCTCCCGCAGCCTCGCGATGGCGGGCGCCAACCGCCGCTCCATCCACTCCTCCATGGCGGCGCCCACCTCCGCTGCAACGATCCGCTCCGCCAGGGCGAGCTTCTCGGCCAGCGCCGTGCGGCGCTCCGCCCCCGCTCCCTCCAGGTCGGCCACCTGCACGTACTTGACCCAGGCAGGCGCCGCGCCGGCGACCACGTTGCTCGGTCCGCCCAGGTCCACTATCAGCTTCAGCCCGTCGACGCGTCCGAGGAGCTGGCCGCCGAGGAGGCCGCCCCCCACGAGGGCGCTCACGAGCGCCGCGGCCGGCGGCGGCGCGGCCAGGAACTCCTCCAGCGCCATGCTCTTCGCGCCCAGCCCGCTGGCCAGCTCCTGCGCTCGCTCCACCGTGCGGTTCACGACGAGGAGCCGGAAGGCGCCCTCACGCGCCACGCTGCGCGCGGCGGCGGCGCCCATCTCGCCCGCACCCAGCACCACTACCCTGTCGCCGGCCTCGAGAGCCCGCAACAGGTGAGGCTTGGCGAGGGAGAAGAGCGACGTTTCGCTGGCGGTGAGGTCGAGTTCTCGGCGCACCCGTTTGGCCGCCCTCAGGGCGGTCTGAAACGCGAAGTGGAGCACCCGATCGGCGGCGCCGGCCGCCTTGGCTTCGGTGTAAGCGCGGCGCACCTGCGCCGTGATCTGGCTCTCGCCGGGGTTCAGGGAGTCGAGGGAGGCGGTCACGCGGATGAGCTGCTCCAGCGCGGCCTCACCTCGGTAGGTGTAGGCCAGCGTGGCACCGCTCGCCTCCGCCAGCGGCACTCGCAGGGCGGCCACCTCGGCGGCGGAAGCTGTGAGTATCACGTCCCACCGGTTGCAGGTGTCGAGCAACACGAGGGCTTCCATGCCTAGGTCAGCGAGCCGGGCCAGCCACGCTTCGGCGGCGGCGCTCTTCCACCGGTCAAGGCGACCGAGGCCGCCTCGACGGTGCGATATTCCGAGAAGTGCCAGCTCTTCCACGAGTCGTAATGCTAGGTGGCCCGCGCGGGAGGTGTGTCACGGAACTGTCAGCGTCGACCAGCTTGACCGCGGATGCGATGGGGTCCGGCCGCGGCGGCGTGGCCGGTTGCTGCTCCGTCGCCGCGCCCCCCCGTCGGCCCGGCATGTGGTGACGGTTGATGGGCCCGGCCTACGCCAGGCGCTACGGTTCTAAGGCTGGTCTCGGCTACACTCCAGCATGCGTTCCTGACCGGACTCCGTTCTCTGGTCCACTACTGGTGAAGGGTTCCTGTCTTGACTCTATCAGTCAGGGCTCCTACTGGCGTTCGACAGCACATAGGCACATTTCGGGCGTTCCCTAGACCAGGTTCCGTCACTGACGGGGTTCTTGGGGCTGGTGGGGTCCGCGAGCGGGAGCCGACGATGGTGATGCGCGGGGACCTGCGCGCCAGGACGAGGCGCCCCGCCTAATAGAGCTGCTGCGGAATCTTGACCTGCTCGAACTCGTTGAGGAGTCCGAGCAACTCCTCGGTGGTGACAATGCGGAACACGAGGCCTCAGCCCCAATCCTAACCGTTCTCGTCGAGCGCGTATAGGACGGCCACGACCGCTTCAAACGCATCAGTGCAAGCCTGAGGGGAAATGGAAGATGCTGGTATGGCTTGAGACTACGGGAGCGGAGCGCCTGCCAGAGCAAAGCGGAAATGGGGAGAACGGCAATGCGAGACACCGTTGTCTTGTCGCGCGCGGAGCTCTACGAACTCGTATGGAGTGAGCCGGCCACAAAGGTGGCGGAGCGATTCGGAATCACGGGCACCGGCCTGCGCAAGATCTGCGATAAGCACGACATCCCGGTGCCGCCGCGTGGGCATTGGGCGAAGGTGGCAGCGAACAAGATCGCGACCCCGCCTGCCTCGCCCGCGAGAGGGCGACGAGAGGGTGATCTTGAATCATGGCTGGCGGAGGAGTAGCGGACAAGCCGTGAGCGATGGTCATGCCAGCAAGCGCGCCGAGCCGGTCGTAGCGCAGCGCGAGTTCGAAGCTCAGCCCGAGAACAAGATTGTCGTTGATATTGATAAGGCTCGTCGGGGCGCCTGGGCGCGCGAGGTCAACTCCAGCATGCGGCAGGGCGCAAACCGCTATGGCGGTGGAGTCGATTACCGCGGCATGCGCTCAGCCGGCCTCGAGAACGGAGCTTTGAGCCTTGTGGTCAGCGACGCCTGTCGCGCGCGAGCGCTGGCGATCGTTGATGCGCTTGAGGCCGCATTGCGGAAGCGGAAGTTCCTCACGAGGGGGCGGGCTGAGGAGGCTCAGCTCGAAGTCGAGGGGATCGAGTTACATCTGCGCCTCAGCGAGCGAGCTAACCGCACGCCTAGGCAGAAGGAGCGGAACCAGAAGAGAAGAGAGGACTACTGGGATGCTTGGCGTTCCAACGACTACGCACCGTCCGGCATTCTGCAGTTGCGAGTTATCTACGGGGATATCAGTAACCCGTCCATCGAGAAGCGGCTTGTTGAGAGTGAAGAGAAGCCGCTAGAGGAAGCCTTGAACGAGGTAATGGTGCAGGTCGTCGAGGTGGCCGTGAGGGCGCGGCTTAGGGAGGCGCGCCTCGCGGAGGAGCGCCGGCGGTGGCAGCTGGAGCGGGAGCGGCAGGAGGAGGAGCGCCGCCAGGAGCAAGAGCGGCTGGAGGCGGAGCGGCTGCGGCGCGAGGCGAAGGCTGCCAGGACGCGGCAGCTCTTGGAGTTGAGCGAGCGCTGGGCCCGCGCCGAGAAACTGCGGACGTTCATCGCAGCGGTAGAAGCCACCGGCCGCGTACCAGCGGCCGTAGAGGAAGTAGCGACCTTGGAGGAATGGGTTGCATGGGCGAAGGGTGAGGCGCTCGCTATAGACCCGCTAAAAATGGAGGACTAGGCTGGGCTTAGGGTGACGTGAGTGAAGGAAGAAACTCCCCGGCCAAATGAGGCGGAGCGGTGGCGTTGCGTCTGCTGGGGGAGAAGAAGATGCGCGGGTAGTTCGGGTTCGGGGACTGCCTGGAGGCTGCTGCACTGGCTTGCGGCACGACGGTTGAGGAGTTGCCGCCGCCCCGCGAACCTGTTGAGCGAGAAGTCTTCATTGTGCCCGCCCTGGATTCAGACCAGTACGGGCAGAGAACCGATGGCGCTTGCCCCGTGTGCGTGTCTCTCAACACTGATTACGGCACAAAGTTCACTCACGCATATCGGTATGAAACTGTTCAAGTGTCGAAGGATGAATGGGAGTATTCCGCAGGAATCGACCCGGAGTACCCTTACAATCATTTCGATACCACCCGGGGCGCGTGCCTAGACTGCAAGTTCGAATGGGTCCCCCAGAAGGCTCCTGACGGGAGCTTCAGTGGCTACAACACGGTAGAGGTCGAGTGGAGGTTAAGCAGGGCCGAGTGGCTCTACTACCAGAGCGAGAGCGACGTGGACAATGGCATCTGATCTGCCGGCAGTGAAGGGGCGTCTCTTCGGTTCCTGAACTGGTTTAGCGTCCGCGGCGCTCGAGTTCCTGGAGGCTGCTGGGCGAGAAGCCTGGCTCTTTCACCACGGCCTTGTTCTCTGAGAGGTACCAGCGCGGGGCGTCGGTGATGGCTTGTGGGTTCTGTCCTTAGTCTCTTAGGCGGATGACAAATTGCGCTTGGATTTGCGGTTGTACGAATCCGCCGATGACGCCGAAGCTCATTACGGGTTGGCCTCCGCGGGTGAGGAACCCGGGGATGATGGTGTGGAATGGACGCTTGTTGGGGCCGACGTAGTTCGGGTGGTTTCGTTCCAGCACGAAGCCTGCGCCCCGGTTCTGGAGGCTGATGCCCGTGCCTGGCACGACGATGCCGGAGCCCAACCGCCGCCTTAAGTCAACACGTACGCAAAACTCGAGCTTGCCATCAGCAACTTCGCCGGCGCGCACAGCACCCAGAATTGGTTGTGAAGCTGTGATACAACCTAAGAATCAAGCGGAAATGCCCAAGGGCGGAGTTCATCACCCTATAGAGCAAGGACGAACCGTCCAATCGTTTGCCCGCCCAGAGGTTGTTTAGGATGTCGTTCATACCGTCAAGTTTCATGGCAAAGTTCCAGGGCCTTTCTGGCGCTGACATGGCAAAGCTGGAAGCTGAACTCTTCAACGGTGCCGACGAGCGTGAAGAGCCTGATGCTTTCGCGGCATATGTCGCAGCACACCAAACAATCGCTGTAAACGGATGGAGAGACCTAGACGATAGGGAAGTAGCCCAGGAGCTGCTCGACGTCAGGAGCAATAGCAAGGCTCAGAAGTTGGTGGATGAGTTCGCGTTTTCCATTCTCGTGATGGAAGAGGGGCGCACTAACTTGCCCACCGAGCTGTTTAAGGCGCTTCCCTTTCAAGCAGCCGACCGCTTTGGTGATGCGGTCTCATACGTTCCCTTTAGGCAGGAGCAGCTCAATGATTTACTAAACGATATTCGCGATACTGTGCTGCGTGATTACGCCCAGTTCCTAGTGCTTGGCGTGCTTCGCTCTTGGGCCCGCAAGCACCCAAAAGAGGCTCTAAGCCTTCTTAACAATCCGATAGTCATCGCCCCAACTTTTTCCCGCTACATAGCGAAAGGCCTATTCGAATCAGGCTACGTCGATGGCCACTCCCAATTAGGCTATTGGAGAGCGTGGCTGGAGAAGGGTGGGGAGCATACAGAGCTATCTCTACTCTTGTTGCACCAGCTGCTCGCCGGGAAACTCCTAACACCTGCGGCCGCATTGGCAACCGTCGAAACCTATCTATTCGACGAGGATGACGCTGTCGCAAGCGCAGCTGCCTCCGCCCTTGGTGAGACTCTTTTAGAAGGCGTCAGCCATGAGGCGCTCGAGCTCTTAGAGCGGAAGATAGAGGATAGGCGCAGCTACTCTCAGCACGTCCTTAGCCAAATATTCAATTACAGCGACCAGCCAGAAGTGATTGGCCTGAGGCCGAAGTTTCTCAAGTCCGTGACTGCTCTGGAATCCTCTAATCTAGGCACGATCAGCCACGTAGATGGCATTCTTACCAAGCTAGTCGAATCGGATGCCGAGGCGGTACTCGAGTTCTTGAAGGATTGGGTTGTAGAACATAAGGAAGAATCCCCTAGAGACCTTATTAGGCAGTCAAGGTTCAGCGGGACCGTCAGCTCCCTAAGGTCTAGGCGCCAACTCGTGGCAGAGTACGGCACGGTGTGGCTAACAGCGGATGTTCCAGTTGCAAAGGCGGGAGCATTTGTCCTAGATCATTTCGCGATTGACGCCTTAAGCACAGCCCGCCTGGCCTCGATGACCGAGGAGCAGGTAAAGCGCACAATTGATAGGATTCTCGCACTGCACTTTAGTCAGCCCAAACAGAAGTTCAAGTTGCTGCACTCTCTCGCGCCCTATTGCTCGCGGCCTGACTTGATGACCCACTTGCGGGATGCGATGGAAGAATCGTGTTTGAACTATCCAGGCGCTGCACAGGAATTTGCAGATGAGCTCGGTGACGCTGAGAGCGCAACACCCTGGCGAGAAATCCTCCAGGACCTAGAGGCAACGTACTTCAAGAATGAAGAGCGGTTCGCGATTTTGAGGGAGTTGATGCCGCCCGCCAATAGGCGTCAAACATACGCTAGATTTGAGCAACAACAGCAGGCAGAGGCCAACAAGGTCATTTATGAGAGTTCCGAGTCCATCCTTCTTCGGTTAGCGAAAAGAGTGAGTATTGGGCGAGGTGATAGTTGGGTGGTCGCAAGAAGCGATAGCCGAAATCCGTCGCCGCCATCAGGATTCGTTGAATCGTCGTTCACGGTAGAACTGCCTCGGTTGGAGTTCATCGACCCAGATATCGAGGCCGCTAAACGGCTTCGCCGTCTGCAGCAAATGAAGCCAAAGCATGAAACTGGCGATTGACCATTACCTCGCTGTTCTAAGAGAGCGCGACGAACTCGAAGTTCTTCTGCGCAACCTGTTGATTGTTGACGGGTTCACAGTGATAAAGGTGGCTTCGAGGGGAAAACGGGAGTTTGGCGTTGACGTCGCAGCCTACAAACGCCAAAGCGACGGTTACCACTTGTACTTGTTCCAGGTGAAATCGGGTGACCTGAATCGGACTGCCTGGAACGACGGGGTAAATAGCGTCCGGACGAGCTTGACGGAGGCATTAGACAAGCCGTTCGCCGTCTTCGCCGATCTCCCATCACAACCTGTTCGACGCCACATAATAGTTGTATTCAACGGCTATGAAAAGGATGACGTCAAGGACCTGGTCAGCAACTTCGCCATTCAGGAGACAGCTTCGCGGCCTGGAACAAGTATCTCCTTGTGGAATCAGAGCGTTCTTGTCACAAAAGTCGAAGAGTCCTTGGTTAGCGAAGGCCTGATGCCCAACGTGGAGGGATTAGTCCTGAAGAAGGCTCTGGCCTTTGCTGATGTGCCTCACTACCCCTTTGATGAGCTTAAGACAATCCTTCACGGCCTTACGGCCAGGACCACTGCGTCAGACGCTTCCCGGGTTCGGCGACTGTTCACCACAGCTCGCATGATTAGCAAGATGATCGCGGCATATGCCCGTCAAGGCGGAACTTATAAGAATGCGGTTCTTTCAAGTGAAATCACAATTCTGCATTTAGCAAGTTGGTGTCAAGAGAACGCTGTCTTCACTCCTACCGCCAAGGAGATGGTAGACCTCCTCCTTAACGACTATGCTCTTGAGCTTCAAAGTTTCATGGCCAAACTGCGACCCTTATTTGACCTTAAACACGGTCTCTATATTGGGGGGACTTCAGAGCTCCTGGAGTATCCTTTAAGGACCTTTGAGGTGCTAGGCCTAGCATCCATTTTTGCGCTCTTGTCGATTCACTTAGGGTTGGACGGTCAGAGGCAAGCGGCTTTGGCGGTTGACCGAATTATTGGGAACAACCCTAGCTCGCAGCGTCCCTTGCTTGACAATCACGGTGTTCCAATCTGTTTGGCCGCCCTCGTATACATGTACAGCCTCGAACCAAGCATTGCCGCTAATTACGCGATCCGCGTGCTAGACCATTTGGCCGTACGCAAGAAGCTTGAGCGCCCACTGCCAGAATTACGAAATGACCTTGACGCAGTCACGGAAGCGATTGCTAGCGGCAAGAAGCCAATCGCCTATATTGAGGACTCTTCGACGATTATTCCCATGCTGTTTGAGTTCCTACTGCTAATGGATGAAGAAAGCGGGGCAGAAGCTTACGATGCGTACCGAGAAACGTTCACAAGCATTGATCTCCAACACTGGTACCCGCCTAGCAACTATGGGGAGAAGGTCTTCGGCGCAGAGTTGCACGGCGGGATGACAGAGACAGAAGTTCAGCTTCCCGCCAACTTCCTTGACTTCAGAAAAGAGGTCCTTGAACGCCACCGCCTATACTCGCTTGAGTGGCCACTCGACACATTCTCAAATCGCGTGAACGGCTTCGTTCTACTCATTGCTTTCCGGCATTTCCAAACGCCTGTCTTCCCGCACTTGTGGCGCCAGTTTATTCAAGGCGAGATTGACTCCAGGCGCGAAGACGATTAGGGCTACTCGGGAGACTTAGCCGTAGGCGCGCTCCGTTATCTCGTCACATTAAGAATTCACAGCCTCAGGACTTCTGGGGCCTTTGGCTCAGTCGCCCTGACGCAACTTAGAGTGGGCGTATAGCTGACGGATGCCGCCGCAGAATTGCCAGTTGCAGTTGACGAGGTTGGTGCGTGGCTTGTCGCTATTGCGGGAGGGCAGTCCGGCTGAGGTGGAGT
>CALCHY010000322.1 GCA_937907415.1 uncultured Trueperaceae bacterium | reverse complement strand
CCACCGCGTAGTACACGCTTCTCTCGTGCTAGCAACATGCCCGTCAGACTACCAGACGTTCATGAGCGCAGTCCGGTTACGCGAGGCGCCAGCGGACGCAGCGGGGCTGACCCCCTCTGGCCGCTCGCCGGCAAGGCCTTGTAGTTGCGCCAGGCACTTCGAGCGGTGTAACCGTACTGCTACGTACACGCCGTCGGCGTCACCTGCCGTCAACGCGCCAAGGACGAGCGCTAGGTCCGCCTCCGCCCCTTGAACGATGTCGTCGCCCAGGTACACCGACCTGAAGTGCCTCGCCACCGCACGCAGCTCCATGAGGGAGCGGACTAGGCGCTGGTTCGGCGTCGCGACGAAGATACTGTCGTAGAACGCGCCGTAGCTTTCAAGGTAGGCGTGCGACACGCCGCCGGATCCATGCGCTTTCAGCTCCTCGAACGCCAACCTCGTTGCCGTCAGATGGCGACTCGTGAAGTTCGGCACCGCGTCGCGCGCAGCGACCGGCTCTAGCAGCAGTCGCATCTCCGCGGCCCACAGAGCCTCTTCGAAGGGGAACTCCTTGACCACGACCTTGGTGTGAGGCTGCACTTCGATCAGGCCATCGCGTTCGAGCAGCCTCAACGCTTCCCTCAAGGGGATGGGGCTGACGCCGAGGCGCGCCGCGATATCGTGCAGCACGAGTCTCGTGCCTGGTGGCAAGAGGCCGTCAAGAATGGCCTCTCGCAGAGTCTCATAAGCCAGCCTGTGTTTCGTCATCGCGCTTCCCCGCCAACCGCGCGCGCGGCACGGGCCGTGGCGCTCGGCGACCCCGAGACCCGACCTGCACTACCGCAACTGTGCGCAGCCCCACCGTATCACCAGTCGATACCTAAAGTCTCCTGTCCGTCAACCGCCGCCACATCTAGCGGCACACACCGTGCCATGATGCCCCGCGAGGGCAAAGGCCCCCACTTCCCATGGCCGGCCTAGACACCGCAATCACCGCACCCATGCCCAGCGCTGCGCACCTCACCGAGTCGCGCCGCAAGCTGCTGGGGGAGGTCATGCGCCATCGCGAAGGCGGCTGCACCGTCGAGGAGCTAGCCGACGCGCTGGAAGTGTCGCGCACGGCCGTGCAGCAGCACGTCACTGCGCTCGAACGCGACGGGCTCCTGCGCGTGTCAGGGCAACGCAGCACCGGTGGCCGGCCGGGCAGGGCTTTCGCGCTGACAGACGCCGCCCTCGAACTCTTCCCCCGCAGCTACGCCCGCCTAGCTGACGACATGCTGCGTACCGTACGGGAGCTATACGGCGAGGAGGGCCTCGAGCGCATGCTCGCCAAGATGGCAGACGACGCTGCCCGCGACTTCGCACCGCGCCTCGCAGGCATGACGCCTCGTGAGCGCTTGCTCGAAGTAGCGTCGATCCTCACCGAGTTGGGCTACGAAGCCCACGTCGACGCGAACGGCCGCCTGCGCGCCGTCAACTGCGTGTTCCACCAGCTAGCGCGCTCGAGCAGGGCCGTATGCCGTTACGACCAGGCGCTGCTACGCGGCCTGCTCGGCGAGGACGTCAAGCAGCTGTCGTGCATCACTGACGGCAAAGCGGCCTGCGTTTTCGCGCCGCGCTGACCCTAACGCCCCTCAAGGCCCACCCAAGTGGCCGGCGGCGGTAGAGTTCGCCAGTGACCCCCACCACTAGCCTCAACCATGCCGGCCCCAACGGCGAGCCGGGCACGGTGCTCACGCCCGTAAGCGAGCCACCCGTACGCATGCGGGACGTGGTGAGGACCTGGCTGCCACTGGCGGCCAGTTGGCTGGTGATGGGCCTCGAGATGCCGTTGGTCGGCGCGATCATGGCGCGGCTCGCCGACCCAGAGATCCACCTGGCCGCATACGGTGGCGTCGTCTTCCCCGTTGCCCTCATCGTCGAGGCGCCGGTCATCATGCTCTTGGCCGCCAGCGTCGCCCTCGCAAAGGACGCCGCGTCTGGCAGGCTCATCTACCGCTTCATGATGGTGATCGGCGCCGCCCTGACGGTCCTGCACGCTCTGCTTGCGTTCACGCCGCTCTTCGACGCGGTAGTGGTGCCGCTCCTTGGCCCGCCAGAGGCCGTCATCGAACCGGCGCGCCTTGGCCTCAAGATCATGCTCCCCTGGACGTGGGCCATCGGCTACCGGCGCTACCACCAGGGTCTCCTCATCCGCTACGGGCGCTCGCACCACGTGAGCATCGGCACGGTGCTACGCCTCATCGGCGTCGGCGGCACTGCCGCGGTCGTTGGGTTCGGGCTCGGGGCCAGCGGCATAGTGGCGGCGACCACGGCCATCTCCGTCGGCGTCACGGTCGAAGCGCTCTACAGCGCCTGGGCCGCGCTACCGGTCACGCGCGTCAGACTAGTGAACGCCACTCCGCTCGCCACACCACTCACCATGCGACCGTTCCTCGTCTTCTACCTGCCCTTGGTCCTCACCGGCCTCCTGTCTCTGCTAGTGCAACCCATCGGCAGCGCCGCCATCGCGCGCATGCCAGACGCCCTCGCCTCATTGGCGGCGTGGCCAGTGGCCAACGGACTGCTCTTCATGCTTAGGTCGGTGAGCTTCGCCCTGAACGAGGTGGTCGTCGCGCTGCTCGACCGGCCCGGCGCCTTCCGGGCGCTGAGGCGCTTCACCATGGTGTTGGCCGGCAGCCTGCTCGTCATCACGTTGGCGGTGGCGTTCACGCCGTTGGCGCAGTTCTGGTTCGGCACGGTATCCGGGCTCGGGCCGGAACTAACTGCCCTCGCCATCCTCGGATCCGCTTGGGCGCTGCTGTGGCCGGCCATCGACGCCTTCCGCAACCTCATCCAGGGCGTGGCGGTTTACGCCCGGCGCACGGCCGCCATCAGCGCCTCGATGATCCTCTTCCTCATCGTCAGCGCGGGACTGCTTGCGTTAGGCGTGATAACCCAACGCTTCACCGCGCTACCGACGGCGATGGTGGCGTTCGTCGTCGCGACCCTCGCACAGGTCACCTGGCTATGGTGGCAAGTGCGGGTCGAGGTGCGCGAGCTGGCCGCGGCTTGAAGCGCGGCGCCTAGTACTGGAAGTTGGCCAAGCGCGTGTCTGCCGCCGTGCTGCGGTCAGGCGCTAGCGGCGGCGCAGCGCGCAACTCTCGCGCCAACTGCCGCGCCTCTGCCAGGTACGCGGCATAATCGGCCAGCCGCTCGCCGCTAGCGGTGGCGATCGGCTCCCACGCCTCAGGCGCGAAGTCGTCGACGCGCGTCTCTGGAGGGGTGCCGCGGTGGCACCAGGCGCCGGTCTGCCAATCGAAGTCGTAGAGGGGAAGAAAGGCATCGCCCTCCTCGGCCAGGAACTCGATGGCGGCGAGGAGGAACTCCAGCTCGGCCTCATCGCAGAGGTAGTGGAAGCTCACGCGGCTCCAACCGGGCTTGAGGCCCTCGAAGCCCGCCTCCATCTCATGCAGGAAGCGCACCGACGTCTCGCCGTCGATACCCAAGAGGTCGTGGCCGTACGGCCCAGCACAAGAGCACCCTGCCCGGCCCTGAATGCCGAAGAGATCGGACAGCAAGCGGACCACGAAGCGCGGATGGAGGTAACGGCCAGCCGGTTTGACGAGGAACGACAGGACCGCCAGACGCGGCGCATCAAGCGAGCCAAGCACCTCCACCTTCGGGTTAGCGGCGAGCCGCCGCAGCGCCACCCCGATGTGCTCCTCCTCGCGCCGTGCGATGAAGTCTGCCCCTACCCTCTCCTTGACCCTGAAAGCCATGGCCGCGCGCAGCTTCTGCAAGATGGCGGGCGTGCCCGCGTCCTCGCGGGACTCTACGTCGCTCACGAAGCGGTGCGTCACGTGACTCACGTACAGCACGGTGCCCCCACCAGCTGTCGTAGGTGACGTCAGGTGATAGAGCTCCTTGCGCACGAGTAGCACGCCAGGCGAACCTGGCCCACCAAGGAACTTGTGAGGGCTTAGCACTACGGCGTCGATGCCGTCGTTAGCGCCAGGGCTCGACTCCTGCACGTCGATGGCGACGTACGGCGCGCTGGCGGCGAAGTCGAAGGCCGCGATGGCGTCGTGCTCGTGCAACAGCTTGGCGACGGCGCGCACGTCGGTGATGAGGCCAGTGACGTTGCTCGCGGCCGAGAACGAGCCGACTCGGGGCCTGCCGAGGTAGCGCGGATCCTCGAGCGCCGCCTTCAACGCTGCCAGATCGAGAGTGCCGTCGACTGCTAACGGGATAGCCACGACCTCAGCTAACGACTCGCGCCACGACACCTCGTTCGAATGGTGCTCGTAAGGGCCAACGAACACGACCCAACGGTTGGCAGTAGGTAGGTCGCTCAAGACCATCTGCCGTAGTTCAGGCGCCACCGACACGCCCAGAACCTCCTGGAAGCGCTTAACCGCACCGGTAGCCCCGGTGCCGACGAAGAAGAGCTTGTGAGTGTCCTCGCCACCGAGGCAGCGCTTCACGTAATCACGCGCGCTGTCTGCCAAGGCAGTGGTATGCGCGCCGGTAGCGCTGTCCTCCGTATGGGTGTTGGCGTAAAGCGGCAGCACGCTGCGCTCGAGCGTGGCCTCGACCGAGCGCAAAGGCCGGCCCGAGGCGATGTAGTCCGCGTAGGTCAAGCGCCTTACGCCGAACGGCGTGGCGAACGCTGCGCCCTCGCCGATCACGTCCTTGCGCAGCTCCTCGATGCTTAGCTGACCGCCGTGCTGGCCTGCCGACATGATCCGCCTCCTGGCCGCTAACTGGCGAGCGCGCGAAGGGTAGAGCTGACGGTACGGTCGTGCACCGTTCCACGCTGCCTAGTTCAGGGCGACCGGCCCCAGGTTACACGGAGCGAAGCGGTAGGGTACAGTTACCGTTCGTTGAGGGGGAGTAGCCGCCCGCACCCCGGGAGTTCGCCATCGTCAACACGGACGTCAAAGACGTCCCGGTGGCGCACACGAAGGCAAGACCCTAACGGGAGGTCAACATGACCGAACCGCTATGGGCTTGGTTCGCATTCATCGGGTTCGTGATCGTGATGCTCGCGATCGACCTAGGCATCTTCCAACGCAAAGCGCACGTAGTCAAACCTCAAGAGGCGGCCATGTGGACCGTCACGTGGGTGAGCCTGTCGCTCCTCTTGGGCGTGCTGTTCCACTTCTGGCTCGGCCAAGAGAAGGCCATCCAGTACATCACCGGCTACGTTCTAGAGTGGTCGCTGTCAGTCGACAACATCTTCATCTTCGTGCTCGTCTTCACGTACTTCAAGACGCCGTTCAAGTACCAACAACGCGT
>CALCHY010000321.1 GCA_937907415.1 uncultured Trueperaceae bacterium | reverse complement strand
CGGTTCACCCCCGCGCGCGCGGGGACGGCACTTGACCAGCACGACGATTCTAGCAATCGCGAGGTCCTATGTCTCTATTTTCAAGCTCCGCGGACCGCGCTAGCGATCCAAAGCGAAAAGGCTACTGAGCGTCTACTCACGGGATTAACTAGTTGATGTCTTCTTCATCGTCGCGCCAGTCGAGCCATGCCGCGTGCTTGTTAGCGACTAGCTGTAGACCATCCACATCGACCACTCGTCTCTTCGAGTCGCCGTGCATTCGGATCTCGTATCCTTGCTCGTTCGCCGCTCTATTAACCAACACCGCTCTGCCTGTCGCCGCGGCCTCCGTAATGATGAGCTCCCACAGCTGATCTCTAACGAGTGAGCTGACCCGTCCTACAAATACGCCGGGGCCAATCTCGGTAAGCCACCGAGTTAGACCCCCACGAAGGCGGGGAGGCACAAGCTCAAGTGTCACTACGACCATAAGCAACTCCGCCCGGCACGAACTTGTCACCATCCCAGATATCTCCGGGCTTGGCCGCGTCAGCCTCGTACGGATCAACTGAGTCCGGGTCAAGGTCGAAAAGGCGATGCAGGTCCCGCGCCACACGCTCAAGGAACCGTGACTTCCTCAACTGGTCACGGAGCGTGAGTCGCACCCGCCGTTCTATCTCTTCACCCGGCACCGCGGCGGCGGCGAACGCCGCGGGCACAACTATTTCAGTCCGATAGAGGTCCGCTATGTCGTAAACGAAAGATAGCTGCTTGCCAGAGTGCAAGAACCCCAAGGCGGGCGAGAAGCCAAGGCTGACGATAGCAGCGTGACATAGACCGTACATGCATGCGCTGCCGGCAGAGAGGGCCCGGTTGACGGGGTCGGCCTCGTCCCAGCCATCACGCCTGTAATTGCGCCCTCGCCACTTGACCCCATGCACTTTCGCGGCTCGGCTGTATGCGGTCCTGACTCGTACTCCCTCCATTCCCCGGATTTGTTCTAGCGTGAGGTCTGGATCGAGGTCTTCACCGAACCGAAATGTGTATAGCCGCCGCACGACCTCAAGCTTCCTTGCTTCATCGGCCCAGGCCATCGCTTGCTTCTCAACGTTCTTCGCCGAGCGCGTCTCACCGACTCCACCAGCATAGAACCGCACACCGGCTTCAC
This sequence comes from uncultured Trueperaceae bacterium, assembly GCA_937907415.1. Next base: position 8,349 of record CALCHY010000321.1, on the reverse strand, counting down.
CGACCCACGCAACGGTTACCCCATTGTCGGCCAGCGCCATCATGGCAGAGTGCGTGATGGTCGCACCCGGTCCGAGAAATAGTGTGGCTAGGGCGGCCGCCGGCAAAGAAACGGCCCCATCAGGCCCGTACCAGGCGATCGACGAGTCGTCACGCTCGACTCGACCTCGTTCAATGAAGACGTAAGTAAGGCCATCGCGCAGCTTCGGCAAACTACGGAGGTCGATGGCCCTCTTCTTGCTCATCGCGACAGCGTCAAGAGCCCGAATCCGAGCGCCTTGCCGGGTCCAATCCCTGTTCGTACGGCCACCTTCAGAAGTAGGTCATCCAGAACCCTGAGTTGACCATCGAACGTCACGCCAAGGATCACGATAGGACTGCTCTGGCTGCGCCTTACCATCTTGAGTCTGGCGGGATTGCTGGTCTCAGCGCCCAACAGCTCACCGCCTGCCCTTGTTACTTGCCGCTCAATCCACGCTAGTTGCTCGTCAACATCGTCCAGGCCGTGCCTCTTACCTTCACGCGTGACCGTTGGGTTTGCCCGTAGCCTGAAGTTTAGGACCTGCCCATTCGCTAAATTCTCTAGGAGAACGTTCTGCTTAGAGTCGAACTTCCGGAAATACTTCGGAGCATAGGCCCGAAGTGCCTCGCTGTCCGGAACGCCCTCGCTCTGTATAAGGATGGAGGCCGTCATCGAGACGTCTAGTTGTTGCTCGATGCGCCACAAGGGTCTACTTGCGCTCTCTTCAACCACCCGCATGAGCGTGCTGTGCATCTCGTACGGGTTAGCTAGGTCCCGCCTGGCGCTTGGGTCTTCCAGGTTGAGTTCCAATCGGCTCAAGACCATTTTTCCCCCCACGGCGCGACCACGATGCGCACCTTGCGCATGGTGAACGTGCGCTCCGCGAAGGTCGAGGTCGGTTGATCGAACCAGAGTTGGTCTCCAGTCTCATCTTCAACGACGTATCTCACGTCGGGGCCAGCCGGTGTCTCAATCAGAGGCGGGCACTCCGAAAGGGCTTCTCTGAGCGGCCCCTCGAAGATAGGAGTCGGGTCCTCTGGAGGCCGAAGCTGCACCGGCCTTGAGGGCGGGAACGATCGACGCCCTAGCGCCAAAGGCCAGTGGGGGTTCTCGAGCGCCTGGTCAATTGTCTCCAGAATCGGCCTCTCTTCGCTCTCAAGGCCGACGAGGAACACAGCGTCTGCTAGGTAGTGACGCACTGAGAGCGCCGTTGCTTGGCGACCACCGCCATCCGCCCTAATGACGTCCTGGGCAGTGTGATAATCACTCAGCAGCACGCCTTCTCTATCGATCCTGACGCCGAGTCTGAGGGCCGCCAGGTCAACAACCGTTTCGGTCCGATCCCTCCCGAGAGCCGCCGCCACAAGGCCTAGCACTCCGCTCTTCGACGGCGCTACCTCAGTGTCTCGGTTATCGAACCTAGACCTTGTACCCCAGCTCTGCATCTGCCCAGCGAAACGCATCCTCAGGGTCCACGTCATGCGTTCACATCGATGCTGCCCTGACAGCAGCAACCAGCTCGTCTAGTGACGCAACGCGCGTCACTCCCTTGTCGGAATCGAACGTCCCCGTGAGGTCGAGAACCCACGCGTCGTCGGCCTTTCCATAAGCGCCGTCGAGCTTATGCCAGTACTCTCTCAACGCCGTGGCCGACGCTTCAACAAGCCCACCCCCTGCCTGGCTCACCGGCTTCTCGAACGCGTTCGCGAGGTTCGCCGGACCGCCGTGGCGACGCACGGTTACCAATACGACAGAAGGGGGATTGTGCGCCGCGAAGGTATTCTGCTTACCGCTCGGAGCGGACTCAACGACCGAGCGCGCATAGGCACTTACAGCGTTGGCGGTGAGCACCTTGTCATCAGCGAGGTTCGCCCGAAGTTGATCTACGTCCACAACGCTATAGCGATAGTAGACGGAGCTATTGAACTCGACAGTTCCGATCATGCCAGCACCACTCGAGTCGGCAGGGTTCTCGTCGTCCACGGCCGTGAAATAGTCGAACTCGCGGTCAACCCTGTGTGTGCTGATCGCGTGCGCCACCTGGCAAGCTGCATCGGCGTTACCTTCTGGCAGGTTCGCGAGCATCCGCCCGTAAAGCGCTACGTCCACGGAGCCAGAACCCTTACGTTTCAGGATCTCGGTGACCGCAAGCCCTGCGGCGTCCAACGCCTTGGACTTGGGGTTGCTGAGTTCCTCCGCCTGCGCTGCTATTACTTCGACGATCTCTTCAAGCTCGCTTTCTCCAACGAACAGTAAATACTCGGTTAGCGGCTCCGAACCGCCCTTAGCCGGTTTGGCTTGAATCTTCTTCTGGCTTCCAACTTTCGCCAGTACGTTCACCGCCGCGCCCTGTGCCACAGCGGGATCCACGCGCCCCTCGAGACGCTTCTCGATAAGGTGAACGAGCCTCTTGGTCCTAGTCGAGCCCGCATGGGCAGGTATCAGGCCGCCATCTCGCATGTGGAGGCGCGCAGCACGCTTTAGCGCTTGCGACGAGATGCGTCCCCTTCGGACCCCGCCAAAAACGCCGTCTTTAGGACTACCGGTGTCGTCGCGGTTGAGGTTACTTGGAGCGAAGGATTGAAGTACGTGGAACTCAATTCTCGTGGACATTAGCCCCTCCTAATCTTCCTGAACTTCATCTGGGTTGAATCTCGTTTCACTCAGCTCGTCGTCGGGACCTTCATCACCCTCAACGTCTTCGACTCCCGCAGAGCCGACAACGGTGTAGTAGTCGCGTGCCCACATGATCTGCGCGGGCCTGCCTGGTGCCTGCCACCGCCTGAGGTCCCGGAAGAGTCCAGCCCAATCGGGCGCGATCTCGTTCCCAGCCATAAGCACGATCATCTGGCGCAACCGATACGGCAACTGCTCTTCGTCAGCGTCAAGCAAGGCCAGGAAACGAGTCTCAACCGACTTAGAATCAGTCCTCAGCCTCAAGCGAGCAGCTGCAGCACCCAAGCTTCCGCTGCCGACATCAACCCCTGAAGCGGCGCTGACTCCAGCAACCAGGTAGGCGCACTTCCTCGTCCATTTGCCCGCGGTGGCCACGAAGGGTTCGACGTAGGGTATTGCCGCCATTGACTCCCCTGGTGGCAAAGTCAGAGATCTGCGCAAGACAGCACGCGCACGTCCAGGCCCCTCCAGCACCTTGCGCAGGTGCTGCGCGAAGCGGTCAGACAAGTATGATTCCGTCACCCCTTGCTCCCTTCGGCTTCTCTCGCCATGCGGCGGTACTTACTCGCAAGCAACTCGAGCTTCGGAGAGTTCCTAGCCCATGCCCTCAAAGCGCGTGCATCCTTCCCCATCACGCCATACGTGGCGTCCGTGGCAGCCTTCACGGCCAGCGCGGTGTCGCTGTACCAGTTCTTCAGGGCGCTTCCTTCGATAAGATCTGAATCCCCGTTCGCCTCACCCAGGCGGTGCAAGAAGTGCGAGAATGCCACCTCAAGCCGAGACCAGTACGTTTTGAGGGCGGGGAAACCACTCGCCAACATGCGCACTGCGGCCAAATCGGGGTTCGTCTGTGGGTCGGGCGCCAAGACATCTCTGGCCAGCGCGAGCAGAATCTTGCCTAATTGGTGCCCGCCCTCTTCCGCACTCGCCGTCCCAAGCGACAACGCCTCTCGAACCCGCGGGTTTCGTAGCGCAGAGTCAGGCAGCTGCCAACGCTCCTGTCCCCAGCCCTCGAGTTTCGCTTTGTCCGCCGCCTGGCCGCCCAACAATAGGGACCAGGAGTCTGGGAACGGGCGGTCGCCTTCTCGGATAGCGCCAAGGCTCGCAAGAACCGGGGCAACAGCCCGCTTGTCATCGTCCGTTCGTATGGCTATCGCCTGTAGGTCTCTCCAAATCGCCCGAGTAGGGTCGAGGCGTTGAGGCACCCACTTCCCTTCCTTCGAGACGCGATAGGCCACCCATGGGTCACGGTCTCCATCCGGGACCGCCGGCCTGCGGCCCGCCCCGAATATCACGCTTTCGACAAACTCCGAACTGCCGGGTGGCACAATCTTTATCGCCCTGGTGAGCCAGGTCAACCGCCTGGCCAACCCAACGTAAGGGTACGTGCGAGCTGGCTTCTGCGAATTCCCCTCAAGGATGTCGGCTGCCCTGGGTACGGGCTGTTCCCATACGGGTGCATCGCCCTTCGACTTCCCAACGCGCGCATTGGCCAGCAACGTATCTCGCAGGTTCGCGCCTTCGGGTATCACAACCAGTGAAGTAGCTAGCACCGCGTTCAAGTTGAAGCCCGTGGGGCTGTTGCCAGCTCCTACAGACATCACTTGACATGCCACCAATAGTCGCGCCACCTGAGCCGGCGTGGCCAACGGCCTATCTTGTTTCGTGCGCGTGTGGTCGAACAGCACCTTGTTGTTGTTGTCGTTCAGCTCCGCGGCCAGTTTCGCCCATGACATTGTCTCGAGCTCGTCACTCAGATCCGGCACCTGCCAGAATGGCTCTGTCTCCGAGAAGAGGTCGAACCTGTGCCGCCAGCGTTCGAGGTAGGACCCAGCATCCTTATGAGCCGTAGCGGAGTCCCACAGGTCGCCCCACTCGTTGTCGTTGGCAACAGGTGCCGCCCGGTGAAAGATGGCGAAGAGCAGCCGGTACAGCGCAACTGTCACCAAAGGCGAAGCATGTACGATTCGCCGTAAATCGGCTGCCCGCTCGAACGCCTCGAGCAGACCTACTTCAGAGAACGCCCCCTCCAACGATTCAACAGGGATCCAGCGCTCATCGAGTAGCTGAAAAGACCTCCCCACGTCTATCGTCCCCTCCCCCGCGAGAGCGCCCGGCCGATGACCAGACCCAACTCCGAATCTAGGCGCACGTTCGCGTCTACGACCGCAGTACCATCGTCACCAAGTTCTAGCGGAAATAAGAACTGCAGTAGCTTGTGCTTCGTCCACCATTCTGGCCTCTGGTGCGCCTCGAGCTTTGCGATAAGGGCCACATTTCTGACTCCGATCTGTGACATGAGCGCGGCGCGCAACCAATCTGCCGAAACTCGGCCAGCCGTGCTAGACACAGTTTCGTCGTTCCCAGGCAAACGCCACCGCCCTTTCGAGGAGTAGACCGGTATCACGGTTAGGCGGCGCTCACCCAAGCGGGTCGGGGCGATGGCCTTACCGCGCTCACGTCCTTCGTCGTCAGTAGACACACTCCGCCAGGCCTGTGAAGCGGGCTCTAGCGGCGAACCCACGACCCAAGCCTTTACCGCGGCATCCATCACCTCCAAACGCGCGTTGAACGCCTGCGCCAGAACGGGCATGTCTACCGAGACACTTGGTGGAAGGTCGGCGGAAGAGTCCAGGTCGTATACCTGCTGAACCAACGAATCGATGTCATCGGGCAGCCGCAACTCCGGTTTCATCGTGAGGGCAGCCCAACTGCGCCACATGATGTAGGAGTCGTAGATACCCTCCATCGCATCTAGATGGGGTCCATACTCAAGGTCGCCAAAGCCGGCTATGTAGAGCACCGCGGAGTTGTGAGGACCGCGATTGCCGCCGCGCAGATGACGGTGCATCCTGCCCGCGCGCTGCAGCAACAGGTCGACCGGCGCCATGTCCGATACGAGCACGTCGAAGTCGACGTCTAGGCTTTGCTCCATGACCTGCGTGGCAATCACAAGCCCGTCACGCTGACCCTTGGACCCTACGCCGTACCTCTCTATCAGTTCCGCTTCCCTGTTCTGCCGCTCGCCTAGGGGCATTTGGGCATGAAGCAGGAGGGGTTCGGCGCCCGCGGCTCGGCAGAACTCGTACAATTCTTGCGCCCTCGAAACCGTGTTCACGATGACCCCTACCGCGCCGCCACCGGCCTGCAGTGCCAACACGAAGTGTCCCAGATCCTCTATCGGGTAGGGTGCCGCCGCAATGCCCATTCTCGAGTCTCTTGATGCAGCGAATGGCACCGTCAGCAGCAGGTCTCGCGTTACGAGCGTGAGCCGAGGGTAAAGAGCGGAGTCCGGTGGCAACACCTCGGACTCAGTGCCCCTTTGAAACGCCTCCACTAAGGCCGTACGGGTGCCTTGCGGCAGTGTCGCGCTCATCACGATCACCGTGGAGCCCATGCTCGCCAGCCATTCGACCAGCTCCTCAAGCAGTCCGAAGGTGTAGCGGTCGTAGGCATGGACTTCGTCGAGAACGACCACCTTCCCGGCAAGCGCCCATAGCTTTACGAAGTGATGCTTCGTAGAAAGGACAGCCAACAGCGCCTGATCCACGGTCCCAACACCGAGTTCGGCCAGTAACTCCCTGCGGCCGGTCGTCAGCCAGAGAGCCTGCGTCGCCGCAGCCTCGGCGCCTTCCTCATCTACCGGGTCCAGCGCCAGGTCTACTTTGGGCGCTAGGACCACCGAGGCAGTAACCCCGCCAAGCGCGGCAAGCGCTCTCGCCGCCCCATGCGCCAACGCTATGTGCACCGTCCTACTCGCGTGCTTCTCTACGAACGCCGTCAGCCGAGAGTGAAGTGCATCGCTAGTCGCATGTGTGGGAAGCCCGATGTAGAGTCCTCGCGCGGTCGCGGCACGGACAGCGGCGAAGAAGGCCGCCTCGGTCTTGCCCTCTCCCATGGGGGCCTCGATTACTAGCAGGAACTGCTCCCCACGCGATTGGACCAGAGCCTCTTGAACTGCGATCTGAAGCGGTCTTGGATCCTCACCAGCGCGCGTACCCTGGAACCAAGATTCGAACATCTCAGGGGAGCTGGGCTCAACCCACCACTGCCCGTCACGCGGCCACTGGATCTCCTCGAGGCGGAGGGCCACGTCCGTCTCCCTGGCTGCCATGTAAGCCGTTCGGTCAGATACTTCCGGCGCAAACGGGAGGCCGGAGCCGATCCAGTCCGCCACGGACGTTAGGCCAGCCTGAAATCCCCAACTTGAGGACCTTCTATAGCCCTTGTGACTTGTTAGCTCGGGCAGGGGCCCGAAGGCCTCTACGACCGCCTCAATGAGTTCGTTCCGCCAGCCTTCCCAGGGTGCGCTACCAACACCCGAGGAATCGAGGCCGAAGGTAGTGCTGAGACCGGGAGGCAAGGTGACTCCGTGATGGACGCCTACGGCGTGAGCGAGCGTCTCGGCTTCCCTTGAGTGCATCCCTCTCTCGCGGAGCCAGTCCTTGAGGATCATGGCGCTGATCGTGCCGTGCGGTATGTCGGGTACCGGCCTCTGCAGCGCCTCCGGGGGCGCACCGTCCGGCCACTTCCTCTGAAACGCTGGCGAGGCCTTTCCTATGTCGTGAAGTGCGGCGAGGATTACCAACAGCCTCCTCGCAGCTTCCACCTCCAACCGAAGGTCATGCGCGAAACGCCTGAGCGCCCGTTGGAGCCTCGCGTCCATTAGCAAATGGCGCGCCACCATGCCGACGTCTAGGAGGTGCCCAAGGAGGGAGTGGCCCGGAGGACCGCTCTTGCTGGACTTTGCCCAGAGTTCCCTGGCCCGGCTCAGCGGCGCCGCCCCCTTGAAGAGGTGCTTGCCCGAAAACTGAAGCTGGAGCCGCCACGGTCGTGGAGCACGTCAGAACCTACCCGCACGTCTTGCGAAGCGTCCGTGGACCAAGAGGCGAACCAGATGTCGACAATGATCTGATCCGCCGATGACGAGCTATTCACCCTATTCTGTACCTGGACGGATGCGACGGCGGCATGGAGGCTGTATCTAACGTGACTCCCAACGCATTTCATCTTCACCTATATCGGGCCATGACGTACGTGCGTAGCCCTAGTCGTCATAATGCTACTCCAGCGTCCTCAATGTCAAGAGCCAAAATGCCAGGCGTTACAATCCTGCCGGGCTGCCCGAACCTCCCCACGGCGAGGGGATGAACCAACGTACGTGCGCAGCCTCGTGACTTCCCTGCAATCGCAGGGATGACTCTCGCTTGGTGGCGGCCGTAGCGTTAACGGCTTGGTCGCCACCTCCCGAGCGGCGCCGGCCCCAGGTCAGCACTTGTGATCGACCACCTCTCCGCAGACCCTAGTCCAGCCCTGCGACACCTAACGCCGCTGAGAGATTCGCCGCATATGTCCCGCCCCACCCACTCCACACCGCACTTCCCCCACTCGCCTGCAACCCCTTGACGAATACCGCATACGGGCGTATGTTGAAGATATCGAACGCGCGAGAGCGCGTTTTTTTGTTGCCTCCACCTAGCGCGCTTTGGGCTTGCGGTCGCCAGCCGCAGCGACCCTAAGCTGCGCCAGGAACACGGCACCGCGCCTAGCCCTTCTCCCTGAACTCCGCGAACTCGCGCTGCCAAGTCGCAGCCACCTTCGCCCAGTCCGAGCTCGCCGCCTCGAGGGGCCTGGCGCCATCGACCACCGCCC
>CALCHY010000320.1 GCA_937907415.1 uncultured Trueperaceae bacterium | reverse complement strand
CAGGCGCGCCTGGTGACGACGCGCGACCCCTGGTCGCAGGCGTTCCTCCGCGAGGTGGCGCCCGAGGTGGCCTCGGTTTACGTACCCGACAGCGTCTTCGCCTGGAAGGGGCGCGTAGGGCGCGGGCGCGACCTCCTGGCGCGCCCCGAGTACCTGACTCCCTTCCACGAACGCCCCGATCGGCTGGGGACCTGGGACTTCCAACGGCCGTACATCTGCGTGGGCGGCAGCTCGGAGGCCGCCAAGGACCCTAAGCGGGCGGCCGCCTCGTACCGGCGCCTGCTTCAGGCGCTGCCGGAGCTGGGGTACCCGCTGGTGGTGACGGTGAGCTCGACGGGCGACGCCTTCCTGGAGGAGCTGGCGCACGAGCTGGGCCTGCCGCTGGTGCCGGCGGACACCAACGTCATGGTGGCCACCGAAATCCTGGCGCACGCCGAACTGGTAGTGACGGGCCGTTACCACCCCGCCATCCTGGCGGGCTTGGGCGGCGTGCCGGGCGTGCTGCTGGGCGCCGACTCGCACAAGACCGCCAGCGTGCAGCAGATGCTCGGCTACCCCGACATCCACGTGTTCCCCGAGCAGCCCTCGGACGCGGACGTTCAAGCCATCTTGGGCAGGGCGCGCGGCGTGCTCGCGGAACGCCGAAGCTGGAATGCGGCCATCGAGGCGGCAGCGGCCCGCCGCGCGGCCGAGGCGCGCCGCCTGACGGATCACCTCGAGTCGCTTGGGAAGGCCCTCGCCTGACGGGCCGCGGCATCTCTGGCCTGAACTTATGGACGCGCAGTTAGCAGCACGCCCTCGCGCCTATGGCTCAGGCTGGGACCGCGTCCAGCAGGGCCTGGCACGCCTGCTCGCACGCGCGGCAGGCCTCGGCGCAGACGCGGCAATGCTCCATGTGCCCGGCGTGCTTCTCGCACTCCGCGCCGCACACCTGGCACGCCGTGAGGCACGCCCGCACCTGCGCGCGCAGGACGCTCCAGTCGGCCTCAGTCACGCGCGAGAGCATCTCGCCCGTTGCGAAACACGCCGCCTTGCAGTCCTCATTGAGGCGGATGCAGCGCACCAGCTCAGCCACGCTCGGGTCCCCCAGGCAGGCGTCGGCGCAGGTGGTGCAGGACTGAGCGCAGGCGTAGCATTCGTCGACGCACTCCGCCAGCACGGAGAACTCGACCTGGGACTGGCGCGGGTGGGTCCGAAACATGTCGGCTGCTTGCATCATGGATTACCTCCCGGCCCAACGCTAGCGGCGCTAACAACGAGTCCAGGTACGGATGCGCAAGATAGGAATCGTCCGATCAATTCCTAGGCCGGCGCCGTCTCGCGCGTGCTGTTGGCGCGGGGCCTTGATGAAGGAGCGAGCAGGTTATTGAGCGCTTGGGAGCGGTGATGCGGCGCCGATCAAACGCATGGCTGGCGGAAGCCGTGCCGCTCGTTCTGGTGGGCGCGCGTCAGGGGGGCTCCGCCTCAGCCGCAGCGCGCCGCGGGCGCAGCGTCACGCCGCGGCGCAGGCCCAGGGTGATGAGGGTCAGGCTCGCCAGGGCGAGCAGGCCGCCGTAGAGGAAGGCGCTGTCCGGGAAGCGCGTGCTCAGCAGGCTGGCGAGCGGGTAGGCGAACACCCACCACAGGTGGCTCCAGGCGAAGTGCGCCCCGTAGACGCGCCCCTGGGCGTGCTCTTCGGTGCGCTCGGCGAGCAGCGTCTCGGTGGGGAGGTTGACCCAGTTCTGGCCCACCCCCGCCAGCAGCCACAGACCCAGGAGGGGGAGGTAGGGGGCGGCGTCGGCGGGCAGGAGGGCCACGGAGGTCACGGCCGCGCCCACCAGGATGATGAGGGTGCGCGGCACGCGGGAGCCGGCCGCGCCGAACGCCAACGAGGCGAGGGTGGCGCCGAGACCGTAGAGCGCCATCGCCCAGCCGTACTGGACGTCGCCCAGGCCTAGGCCGTCCTTGACGCGCACTATCGTCACCGTCAGGATGAGCGCGCCGGTGATGGCGGCGACGAGCTCCATCAGCAGCGCGAAGCGGATGGGCGGGTCGCGCCACAGGCGCGCGCTGCCGTCGCGCACGTCGCGCCAGCGGTCGACCGCCGCCCCGCCGCCCCCGTTCGCCCGCAGGCTGGGCAGGGTGAGGGTGAGCAGGGCGGCCAGCAGGAAGGTGACGGCCACCAGGAAGAAGAGCGTGCGCCCACCCGCCCAGGCGGCCAGGACGCCGGCGAGGCCGGGGCCGATGATGCCGAGGAGTTCGGTGGTGGCGCTCGACAGCGCGAAGGCGCGCCCCGCCTCGGCGCGACCCACCAGCAGCGGCACGGTCGCCTGGTTGGTGGGGGTGAAGAAGGCGGTGAAGGCGTTGAGCAACAGCGTCAGCGCGTACACCTGCCACACGTCGGTGACGAACGGCATCAGCGCGATGACGGCGGCGCGGCCCAGGTGCGTCACGAACAGCAGCCGCCGGCGCTCCACCCGGTCCGCCAGCACCCCCGCCCAGGGGGAGAGCACCACGAAGGCGCTCACGCGCAGGGTGAGCGCCACGCCCAGCACCACGGCGGCGTCGGCGCCGGCCAGCTCGTAGGCGAGCAGCGCCAGCGCCACCCAGGTGAGGGCGTCGCCCACCTGGCTGATGGCCTGGGCGGCGTAGAGGCGCGCGAAGCGCGGGTTGCGGAGGGCGCCGAAGGCGGCCAGCGCCTGCATCAGTTGTCGCCCGCCGCCTCGCCGTCCGCACGCGCCGCGGGCGCCGCGACCTCCGCGCCGTGGTCGGGCAGCCCCAGCCGCTCGTGCTCGGCATGGGAGAACGCCTCGTTGACGAGATCGCCGACGTGGGCGTTCGCCAGGCGGTAGTGGACGGTGGTGCCGTCGCGGCGCGTGGTGACCAGCTCGGCGGCGCGCAGCACCGCCAGGTGGCGCGACACGCTGCTCTGCGGCGCGCCCAGGGCGTCGACCAGCTCGCCCACGCTCTGCTCGCCGGCGCTGAGGCGCAAGAGGAGTGCGACGCGCGTGGCGTCCGCCAGCGCCTTGAAGGTGCGCACCACCCTCGCCGCGTCGTGCGGGTGCGGGGGGAAGGCGATCTCGTGCCGCTTCATGACGTCACCATCGTGCGGCGAGCGGGGGCGGATGGCATGCGCTAGTCTATATCACTCGATGCGGATATAGTAATGTTCGTGCCCCGCGCCTTCCCGCCCGCCACCCGCCCGCTCCCCCGGCGCGCCCGCGCCTGGCTGGCCGCCCTCCCCCTCCTGGCGGGCGGGATGGCGTTAGCGCACGCCACCATCGTGATCGGCTCGCTCGCGAGCGAGCCGGCCGCCCCCCCGCCCGGCCGACCCTTCACCCTGCGCGTGGAGCTGATCGACCCCTTCGGGGTGCCGACCGAGGACGCGGTGCTGCTGGCCGAGTTCCTAGAGAAGGACGCCGAGAGCGAAGTCACGGCCGCGCCCCTGCGGCTTACGGAGACCACTACGCCCGGCCGTTACGAGGCCACGGCCGTCCTGCCGGCGGTGGGCGCCTACGCCTTGCGGCTGCGCGACCGCACCTTCCGCCAGGAGGAGGCGCAGGCGCTGGTGGAGCTCGACTACGGCAGCGGGCCGCTGTTCACGGCCGCCAACCGCGGCTTCCTATTCCCGCCCACCGCCACCGGCCCGCAGGGGCTGGGCACCTGGCTAGTGTGGCTCCTCGGCGTGCCGCTGCTCGTGGGGGCCGCCGTCACGCTCCTCGTCCTGCGCGGCGGCCGCAAGCGCGAGGACCCGACCGCCGGGACGGACGGCCCACCCGACACGCAACCGGCGCCCGAGGTGGCGCCCAGGACGGAGAAGAACAGATGAACTGGCCGTACTCGACCCCCGCCCCGCGCGCGTCAGCCCCCACCGGCGGCGCACGGTGATCTACGCGAGCTGGCAGACCGACCCGGTGCTGATCGGCGGCCTCTTCGCCGCCCTGGTGGCCTACCTCCTGGCGGTCGGCCCGCTGCGCCGCCGGCTGGCGCCGGGCGCGCCGTTCCCCAAGGGGCAGGCGGCCTGGTTCACGGCCGGCATCGCCACCATGTACCTGGTCGACGGCTCGCCCCTGCACGACCTGGCCGAGCGCTACTCGCTGACCATGCACATGCTGCAGCACACGCTGCTCTCCTACGTGGTGGCGCCCATGCTCCTGATGGGGCTGCCCGGCTGGGTGGCGCGCCCGCTGCTGCTCGCGCGCGCCGTGCGGCCCGTGAGCCGGGCGCTCCTCCACCCCGTGGTGACGTTCTCGGTGTTCAGCCTCGCCTTCTCCATCTGGCACCTGCCGGCCATCTACAGCCCGGCGCTGACCAACAGCTTCGTCCACCACACCCAGCACCTGGTGTTCCTGACCTTCTCGCTCATGCTGTGGTGGCCGCTGATGAGCCGGGTGCCGGAACTGCCGCGGCTGGCACCGGGCGTGCAGCTCATCTACCTCTTCGCCCTCCCCCTCGCCCAGCTCCCCGTGTTCGCGGCCGTGACCTTCTCCGACTACGTGCTCTACCCGGCGTACGAGCTCGCCCCGCGCCTCTTCCCCCTGTCCGCGCTCGAGGACCAGGCGCTGAGCGGGGCGTTCATGAACGTCGCCGGCCAGATCGCCTTCGGCATCCCCTTCATCGTCATCTTCTTCCACTGGTTCCGCCTCGGGCGCGAACGCCGCGTCGCACACGCCGACCCCGCGGGCGTCCGATAACCCCGCTTCCTGCGCCGTGACCGCTTCACCCACCTCTCGGCGCAGGGAACGGGGTTATCCAGGAGGGGCCATGAGAGAGGGCAAGCCGGCCGCGTTCTCCTTGCACGTTCCTAGGCGTGAAGGGCGATGCTCGCCGAAGGTCACCCGAGCGGCGTTGTGGGCGCCAAGCCAGAGAGCTTTCGAGGTCGGGGTGAGGCGGCGGCGATCAGGCGCGTTGCTGGTAGAAGGTGATGAGGTTGCGGTCGGGGTCGAGCACGCCGAACTCGCGCGCGCCGTACCACTCGTCGCGCAGCGGCGCGTTGGGGTGCAGCACGCCCAGCGGCCGCAGCGCCTCGTGGAGGGCGTCCACGTCCGTGACGGCGATGCGGCAGCTCGCCGTGCCGGCCAGGAACGACTCGGCGCCCGACAGCACCGGCACCGTGGCGTCGCGCTGGCGCCAGGCCTCGTCGCCGGCCGTCCACAGGTGCAGCTCGACGGCGTCGCGCCGCAGGACGGCGAAGCCCGCCTCGTCGTGAAGCAGGGCGAAGCCGAGGTGGTCGCGGTAGAACGCCACGCTCCGCTCCAGCTCGCGCACCGGCAGGGCCGGTATGGCGTGCAGCATCAAGTCCCGCGCCTCCCTCGTGAACCGGTCGCGATCGCCATCCTACCCGGCCCGGGCGCCGGTCCGGTGGGGCGCGCGTCTCAGGCGCAGCATGAGAGCCTGGTCACGTCCTGGGTGCCGCTGCTCATCGGCCTGGTGGGCGTGGCGCTGTGGCTGCGCGGCCGCCTCTTCCCGCCGCCCACCCCCGCGCCCGCCGGCGTGCTGGCCGCCGCGGAGGACGCGTGCGCGCCCACCGCCGCGTTAGCCGAACGCCTCGAAGGGGCGGCGCCATGAGAGTCCTGGTCCTCTGCACCCACAACAGCGCCCGCAGCCAGATGGCCGAGGGCTGGCTCAGGCACCACGCAGCCGAAGCCGGGCTCACCGCCGAAGTGCACTCCGCCGGCACCGAGGCCACGCGCGTCAAGCCCGAAGCCATCCAGGTCATGCACGAGGTCGGCGTCGACATCAGCGGCCACGCCTCCAAGACACTCCACGACCTGCCCGACCCCTGGGAGTTCGACCTGGTGCTCACGGTGTGCGACGCCGCCAACGAGGCCTGCCCCGCCTACCCGGCGAGGACCACGCGCCTGCACGTCTCCTTCCCCGACCCCAGCGGCCAGGACCTCGAGCGCTGGCGCGAGGTGCGCGACGCCATCGGCGCCACTAGCCGCAAGTTAATCGAGGCCCTCGCCCAGGGCCGCACCCCGAGCGAGAGCGAGCTCCACCCCGAAGGCCCAGAGGGCGAGCAGTGACCCACAATGCCGAGTGCCCTTAAATTAGGCGCGCCTGTCAAGTCGGCCCTTGGTCGTAAGCCCTGTCCACGGCGCGGCATGCCGTGTACCCGTCGCTCTTGTCGTTCTCATCAGGCGTGTAGTACCGAGGTACTGGCTCGACGCGGTGGCACGTCGACCGAAGGTGGGGAACGCGTGGGTCAGCGTTTCGACTTGATTTGCGCTCAGCGTGAATACCTTATAGATTAAGGCATTCTTGGTGTGTTTGGTTTAGAGGCGCAGTTGAAGATCGCCATCTCCTTCCTCGATGCCCAGCTCCGGCTTCACGAGGCGGTCGCCATCGACGACGTTGCGGACCGCGACTTCATCGGGTACCACTCCATTCGCAAGATTCCCGCCTACAAGGGGCAGGCTCACTTACCCGGCTTCTATTGGTTCAGCGGCATCAACCAGCTCGTGCCCTACGAAAGCCGCCTCGAGATGTTCACCTTGATGGGTTTCGATTTCGATGGCGGCGTCCTCGGTGTACTCGCTCAGCCGCTGATGCTTCATTTCGAGCGCGGCGGGGAGAAGTTTAGGCACGTGCCTGACTTCCTGGTCTGGCGCGCGGGTGGTGGTGTCACGCTGGTGGACGTGAAGCGGGCGGAGCAGGCTGGTGCGAGCCGCAACCGGCGCGCCTTCGAGAGCACGGAGGTCGCGTGTCAGCACCTCGGTTGGGGCTTCGAGGTGCGCACTGAGCCGGATGACACTTACCTTGCCAACGTGAAGTGGTTGGCCGGGTACCGGCGCCGTCCCCCGCGCTTCGAGGCGGCGGCGCGAGAGCTGATCGGCTGCTGCGCCGATGGAGCGGTGTCCGTTCGCCACCTGCTCGCCCAGATGGAACGACCACTGTTGGCGCGTCCAACGCTATTCCACCTCTTTTGGAAACGGGTCTTGAGGTTCGACATGACGGCGATCCTTGAAGAAGGTTCGCTGGTCTACCTGTCTACGAGCGAGGTGATGGCATGAGCCACCGAGCGAAGATCGAGGTCGGCGCCAGGATCTGGTGGGACGGCCAACCGTGGACCATCACAGGTTTCTACGCCGGCGAGATCGAGGTGCAGGACCCGCGCGGCAAGCGGGCGCGGATCCTGATGAGCGTCATCACCGAGGCGCCCGACTTCAAGGTCCTCGCCGACGCTGAGCTGAGGGAGGAGGATTAGAGCCCCGTCTACCTGGATGCGGTACCGCCTGAGCTTCTGCGGGCAGCCGAGGAACTGGAGCGGCACCTCATGGAGGCCTTAACTGGGTACCAGCACGGCTCCAGGGTGCTGGCGCTCGAACATGAGCCGAGTCCGCAATACGATCCTGAGTTCACTACCGTGCGGCAACGAACCGCTACGAAGGCCCGTGAACTGGGTATGGGTTTCAGCACGCTATGGCGTCACAAGCAGAAGTACGAGGAGCGCGGCCTGGTGGGCCTCATCGACGAGCGCAGACTGAGCCCGCTCAAAGACTTCCCGCGCGTCGACGACCGCGTCAAGCGGGCGCTCGCGGCGGTGCTGGACGAATTGACGGACGAGTCGAACATCCCCAAGACGCAAATCCGCCGGCGCACTAGGCGGAAGCTGAGGGTACGTTTCCCCGATGAAGCCGTCGAGTTGCCGTCCGAGAAGACGTTCAACAAGCTAATCGATCGGATGGCGGCGGGACGCGGCGCCTTCGGGGCGGCCAAGGCGCGCCGCAGCATCGCCAACCGTCCTAACAATCTCTACCGCTATTTCCAGGTGGTGCGTCCGGGCGAAGTCGTGTTGATCGACTCGACCCCCTTGGACGCATTTGCTCTCGACCCACTGACTTTCAAGTGGGTGCAGGTGCAGTTGACCATCGCCATGGACCTATACACCAACTCACTTCTGGCGTGGCGGTTCACGCCCGTCTCCACCAAGGGCGTGGACGCCGCGCTGTTGCTCTACGACGTGGTGAGGCCCAAGTTCATGCGTAACGGGTGGCCCGAGAACGCCCGCTGGTCCTACGTGGGCCTGCCGGAAGCCATCGTGGTCGAACTCCTAGGCGAGGAGGGTCAGAACCTCGACGGACAAGAGCCAGGCGGACTGGCTGGGGTTCCGTTCCTTAGCCCCGAAGCCGTGTGGGTGGACCGGGGACGCGTGTTCATCTCGCGGGCGTTCAAGGACGCCTGCGTGCGGCTCGGCATCGATTTACAACTTGCCCGCCCCTACACCCCGACGGACAAGGCGCAGGTGGAGCGGCTGTTCCGCACCATCCGCGACAACTTCGTGGTGAACCTCAAGGGTTACAAGGGCCCGGACGTGTACTCCCGCGGTAAGGACGTCGAAAGCGAAGCGTTCTTCTTCATCGACGAGATAGAAGCCGAGTTCGCCGGCTGGGTAGCCACTTACTGGCAGAACCGCACCCACGACGGTCTCGAGATCCCCGATCTTCCCAAGATGGACCTGAGCCCCAACAGAATGTACGAGGAGGGCCTGCTGCGAGCGGGCTTCACGTACGTGCTGCCAGATCCCAACCTGTACTTCGAACTGCTGCCGACGGAGTGGCGCAAGATCCAGCATTACGGTGTCGATCTTCGCGGCCTACGCTACAACGGCGAGGCGCTCGACGAATGGCGCAACGTGCCGTCGCCCTATCCGAATATCCGCGACGGCACTTGGCCGATTCGCTATGACCCTCGCGACCTTTCCGAGGTGTACTTCCACGATCCTTCGTTGAACGAGTGGCACGCCATCCCCCGGCACGGTGCGTCCGCTAGTAACCGTCCGTTCAACGACGCCACCCTTAGTTACGCGAAGTCACTCATCATCGCGCGCGGCGGCGCCACGGCGGCCGACCGCCGCCGGGAACTGAACCAAGCCCTCGACGACCTGCTGGATCGAATCGCAGCGCTGGAAGTCGAGGGGCGCAAGGAGCGCCGCCTTGCTGCTGTGCACGCCATGCGCACCATCGAAGCGCATGCGGAGCGGCGGCGCGCCGCGCCCCAGCGGCAGGTTAACAGCGTGATGGAGCCCGACGCGGAAGCCGATCTCGATGACCTCTTCGGCCCCGACGAACCTGTGCAGCCTGCGGGCTCACTCGGGCCCGAAGGCACGACCGTTCAGGGCTTCGGGGCCGCGGGCGAGCTCGACCCTGAGCCTGAGGAGCCCGGGAGCGAGCCTCGTAAGCGCCTCGCCGTATTGGACCCCGATGACTTCACCGTCTAGCGGGGCGCGCCGCCAGACGGCGGCGCTGGGAGGATGATGACCATAGCCGACGTGTTGGACGACATGCTTGCCAACTTCTCCGACCTGTTGGCTGAGGACGTTCCGTTCGCGCGGGAGAACCCCGAGAACTACGTGGCGTGGCGGGAGTTCGTTGCCAGGCCCGATCCAAAGAAGCCGTTGATGCCATCTATGGGGCAGTACCAGGTGATGAGCGACGCGGAGAAGGCCTCGTTCGACCTGGCGCGGAAGATGTACCACAATACCTTCGGGCCGCTCACCTCCCGCACGATGCGGAAGGTTCACGACCAGGTGATCCGCCTCGCGTGGGATAACCTCCGCACCGCTCCCGGGGCACGTCAGGGCGCGATCGTGGACGGGCAAGCCACGCTCGGCAAGACCACTATCGTGCTGCACATGGGCCGCATCTACGAGGGTTTGGCGCAGCGCGCCTACGAGCGTAAGGGCCTGCACGGCACCCACGTCGAGTTCATTCCCGTGGTCTACAGCAGCGTTCCCTCGAGCACCACGCCTAAGAAGCTGCTGCAGTCACTGAACAAGTTCTACGGCAATCCGTTCGCGGATCGCGACTCCGAAGCGAAGCTGAAGAGCCGGCTTCACGACATCGCGGTGCAGTGCGGCACCAGCCTGTTCATCCTCGATGACATCCACAACCTGCACCGCGGCAACAAGAGCGCCGACAGCGTCAACGACCTCATCAAGGAACTCGCGAACCTGATCCCCGCGACGTTCGTTTACGCCGGCATCAACTGCGAGGACTCGGTCCTGTTGATGGACAGCCGCACCGGGGGGAAGGGGCGCTTCACCCAGACCCAGTACCGTTTCGCTCTGCACAAGGTCGAGCCGTTCCCGTACGACGT
>CALCHY010000319.1 GCA_937907415.1 uncultured Trueperaceae bacterium | reverse complement strand
ATCGGCAAGGAGGGCAGGTCCGCCATTGGCACGCTCGTGGAGCGCAAGACGCGTTACCTGATGCTGCTGCACCTGCCGCACGACCGCACGGCGGCGCATGTGCGTGACGCGCTAGCTGAGCGCATTACCGAGCTACCCGCGGCGCTGCGTAGGTCGCTCACCTGGGATCAGGGCAAGGAGATGAGCCGCCACGCAGAGTTCACCGTCGACACCGGCGTGTAGGTCTACTTCTGCGACCCGCACAGCCCATGGCAGCGCGGCAGCAACTAGAACACCAACGGCCTGCTGCGCCAGTACTTCCCGCACGGCACCGACTTCAGCACAATCGACGCCGCCCGCCTCCAGGAGGTCGAGGTCAGCCTCAACCGCCAGCCCAGAAAGACCCTCGACTGGAACTCACCCGCTGAGGCATATGCTGCGACTGTTTCGATGACCGATTGAGACCGCCAGGCTTTATTACCAACTCAGGAACAGTCCGCATGGCGCCGATTGACTTCCCCAAGGTGATCATAGACAACCATGAAGTTGCCGGGATGGTAATCAACTTTAGTGCTACCCCGGCTGGAGTGGCTATCCCGGAGCTGCCGCTTGCGAACACGGCGTCGCCCAGTGTGCCCATCGCCAGTCCTTCGGTTCAGCTGTTCTTTGGGGGCATCATTGACGGGCTAGCCACACCACCTGCCGACGCGGAAGATGGGCCAATGGTACTGGATTATGTCGCTCCAGATGGGGAGTACTTCGTCATGGGTGACAACCAAAGCCAATACGGGAGTGAAGACTCACGCTATTTCGGCTCAATACCCTTCATGTCAATCGCAGGTAGCGCCACAGCCGTGATCTGGCCAATTGCCAGACGTGGCGACCGAAACGTTTGGTTATTGGAAATCCCGCCGACCTTCGATGTACCTGACTTCAATTAGCTGCACGGACGCCGGAATCGAAGCCCGAATCGCTGCACAATCAGGAAAGCGCACCTCCTCCCCCAGCTGGCAGCCGTATTGGCTTCGTTCTGGTTCAGCTCGGGCTTGAACACGCCCCACCCTAGCGCCACAACAACTAGAACCTCCCGCCGTGGAGGATCGCTCGGCGCAAAGCAGTAGTCAGAAACCGACGGTTATCCGCCCGTTCTCGAAACGCAGTTCCTCGCCTATACCCACGTTGCCGGCGGCCGTAGCGCCAAGCCAGAAAACGCCCGCGTTGACCAAGCCACCAAGGTCTTCTCCGTAGGTAGCCCCTCCGATCGCGATCCGCTGACGCGCTTCACGCTCGAGATTGAAGGCTGCCGAAAGGGGTAGATCGTCGACTTCGCCACCTGCGGTGCAAGTGTCCGCAGGCGCTTCGCGCCTACCGAAGAACTGGACGGTCACACTATCGGAAAGGGCCACAGCGCCGGGGTCATACGTGGCATCTGCGAGGTAGGTTGCTGTGCGGATTACCGGGGAGCCCGAAGTATCCACCTTCACCCAGCACGTTCGGCCGAGCGTGTTGGCTATCGGTACGCTGAAGTCAGCCACGCCCAAAGTGAATGCTGCGGAACAAGCGACGAGCGCAATCAGGCCGAGGGCTGCGAACAGGCGCATCCCTTGACGCTAGCACACTGGCTATTGTGTTGATTTCAACACCGCGTGAACTCAGGGCTTAGACATTTTGGACGTTCAGTAGGCCTTGTTCTTGCCGTGCCTCGACACGCCTCAGGCACAACCACTTGATGAGAGCTTGGGAACGCTGATTCCGCGCTCTACACGGAGGAGCCTCTCGACGAGGCGATCCTCGGCATCTGCACCTTCAGCCGCTACTTGAGGCTGGGAGGAGGCCTACGGCTCACTATCTGCGACTCACGAGACCAGCCAAGACCCCGGCACGGCGGGGTATTTGCCGGTGGCGCCATGTTCGGCACGCTCGTCGTGATCTAGCTGCTGGGGCGAAGCGTCGACGACGACCACACGCTGGAGGGCGCGGCGTTGCTCCTTAGCACCGCGCCAGTGACGGTGGGCGATGCATTCGACCGCAACCTCAACGCCCCAGAGTCGCCTCTGGGAGTGCTAATGGCAGAGCCGGTCGGCTGGCTCAGCAATTGAGCTTGACGCGGTCGCGGCATCGCAAGCTAGTAGCGAGAATCGCACCGTCACAACAAGCGACAGTTCTGTGACAATCGTTCCGACTCCGAAAACTAGGATTTGGCTCGTGGAAGGCTTGGCCTTGATTGGGATATCCCATCGTCGCGGCGGACTCGAGCGCCTCGAACGTTGGCGCGAAGCTGGCGCCGAAGGGTGGCTCGACCGACTCGACCGGCTAGGGGTCACCAGTCGCGTACTGCTCGACACCTGTAACCGCTGGGACGTGA
>CALCHY010000318.1 GCA_937907415.1 uncultured Trueperaceae bacterium | reverse complement strand
CGGTCCATGACGATCACGTAATCGAAGCGCTCCGCGTCGTACTCAGATAACTGGCGGCCGCGCAACGCGCTCAGGTCGTAGCCGCGTGCGGCCGCCGCAGCTTGAGAGCGCGGGTCGGGCGGGTCGCCGACGTGGTACGCGTGCGTGCCGGCCGAGTCGACCTCGATGCGGTCAGCTAGCCCAGCGTCCTCCACCAGTTTGCGGAACACGCCCTCGGCGGTGGGAGAGCGGCAGATGTTGCCCATGCACACGAACAGCACGCTGAGCTTGGGTTGAGTGCTCACGCTGGTGCGGGCGCGAACACGAAACAACAGCGAACCTGCCTCACGCCTTCAGGCCCGGCTTGCTGCGGTACACCCGCGTGACGTCGGCAATGCGCGCCACGCCCTCCTTTATGAACTCGATCTCGGCTTGGTCCTTGACGTCCACCCGGAACATGATGCGCGCGCGCATGGCGCCCTGCACGTCTGCCGCCACGCGGTTGGCGCTCTTGTTCATGCCGCTGATGACGTCGAGCACGTCCTTCAGCAGGCCGGGGCGGTCCATGCCGATGACCTCGAAGTCGACGGCGAACACCTCCCCCGCCGGCGCGTCCCACATGACCTGCACGAAGCGGTCGTGGTCCGTGAGCATGAGGTGCTTGACGTTCGGGCAGTCAACGCGGTGAACGGAAATGCCGCGGCCGCGGGTTATGTAGCCGATGACGTCGTCGCCCCTCACCGGGCTGCAGCAGCGCGCCAGGTTGGCGGGGGCGTCTAGGCCGTCGACGTACACGCCGCTCACGCTCCTGCGCGGCGCCTCGCTGCTTGGCGACGGGCGGCGCTCCTTGACGAGGTCCGGCACCAGCGCCTCGACCACGTGCTTGGCCGACAAGCGGCCAGACTCGAGGGCCAGCAGCAGCTCCTCCGTGTTGTCGACGTTGAGGAGCTTCTTGGCCACCTCTTCGAGCTTGGCGCGGCTCATGAGCTTCGCTACGGGCAGGCTGCGGCGCCGCAGAGCGCGCTCTAGGGAACGCTTGCCGCTCTCCAACTGCATCTGCCTAGCCTGCGCCCTGAAGTAGTGCTTGATCTTCTGCTTGGCGCCGCGCGTGACGACGAT
Organism: uncultured Trueperaceae bacterium; assembly: GCA_937907415.1. Next base: position 11,443 of record CALCHY010000318.1, on the reverse strand, counting down.
GTTCAGCCAGTCGGCGCTCGGCCCGTACTGGCTGGAGCGGTTCGTGAGCACCTCGACGCGGTCGCCGGTGGCCAGCTCGTGGTTGAGGGGCACGATCTCGCCGTTGACGCGCGCACCGATGCACCTGTGCCCCACCTCGGTGTGCACGTGGTACGCGAAGTCGATGGGCGTCGAGCCGCGCGGCAGGTTCACCACGTCACCGGCCGGGGTGAACACCAGCACGCGCTCGCTGAAGATGTCGGTCTTCACGGCGTCGAGGAACGCCCCGGCGTCCTCGGAGCTGGTGTCCACGTCGAGGAGCTGCTTCATCCAGTCGAGGCGGCGCTGCACCTCCTCCACGTCCGTGACGCCTTCCTTGTACGCCCAGTGCGCCGCCACCCCGAACTCGGCCACCTCGTGCATGCGCCGCGTGCGGATCTGCACCTCGATCGGCTGCCCGAGCAAGCCGATGACGGTGGTGTGCAGGCTCTGGTAGCCGTTCGGCTTCGGCACCGCCACGTAGTCCTTGAAGCGCCCAGGAATGGGCGTCCACAGCGAGTGCACGATGCCGAGGGCGCGGTAGCACACGGCCTTCTCGGCGTCGTCGCCAGCCATGCCGTTGGTGGTCGGCTCCGGGTCGAGGATGGCCCTGATGGCCATGAGGTCGAAGATCTGATCCAAGTTGCGGTGGTCGCGCTGCATCTTCCTGTGAATGCTGTAGAGGTGCTTGCTGCGGCCCGACAACTCGAACGTGAGCCCCTCGTGCACCAGGCGGCCCTCCAGCAGCTTGATGCTCTTCTTTACGTACGCCTCGCGCTCCGACTGCCGCATGCGCACCTGGCGCTGCAGTTGCAGGTAGCGCTCGGGTTCGAGGTACCTGAAAGCGATGTCCTCGAGCTCGTTCTTGATGTGGTTGATACCCAACCGGTGCGCGAGCGGCGCGAAGATCTCGAGCGTCTCCTCCGAGATGCTCAACTGCTTATGCGGCGGCATGAACCGCAGCGTGCGCATGTTGTGCAGCCGGTCCGCTAGCTTGACGAGGATGATGCGCACGTCGGTGGTCATGGCGAGGAGCATCTGGCGGAGGTTCTCCGCCTGCTCGTTCTCGTACACGCGCACCGCCAGCTTGCTGATCTTCGTCTCGCCCTCGACGATGCGCCTTACCGTCTCACCGAACTTCGCCTCGACCTGCTCGAAGGTTGCGGGGGTGTCCTCCACCGTGTCGTGCAGCAGGCCAGCCATGAGCGCGGCGCTGTCTAGGTGCATCTCCGCGAGGATCTCGGTGACCGCGACCGGGTGGATGATGAACGGCTCGCCGGAGCGCCGCACCATGCCGCGGTGCATCTCCTCGGCGAACTCGTACGCCTCCGCCAACTTGGCGGCGTCTGCTGGCGCCAAGTAACTCGTGGCTTTGAGGAGGCTCTGCGGGACCGCGGTGGGCATCAGACTGTCGACGATACCATTAGTGGCACTGGTGGCGACGCGTTCTGGCCGACCTGGACGGGGTTTCAAGCGCACGGGCGCGGGTCGGTCCGCGCAAGCTCACCGTGCCCGTCGCGCCAGCAACAACAGCCCAAGCGCAGCGAACACGATGTTCCCAAGCCACGCGCCTAGCCACACCGGCAACTGACCCGTTTGCGCGAACAGCAAGCCGAACGTGTAGAACAAGTACCAAACGAGCGTCACCACCAGGCTGAGGCCGAAAGCGACGCCGCGCGTGCGGGCGTACGTGAGGCTCAACGGCACCGCCACCAGCAACAACGCCAGGTTCGTGAACGGCTCTGACAGCTTGCGGTGCATCAGCGCGGCCGCCTGACGTCGGTCAGTCGCGGAGGCGCCCACCCGCGACGAGTCTCGCCACAACTGCGTTATCGACCGGTCGTCCTCGAAACCGCCGCTGCCGAAGCGCGTGATGATCTCCTCCAGCGTGACGCTCGTGGTGATGGTCAACGGCGCCGCGTCATCTGGCGGCACGTTCCTCAAGCGGATCAACCGCGCGAGGGCCGCAGTCGGGTCGTTCGTGGGGCTGTCGAGGGCGCTCAGGTCGAGGGCGTCGATCCTGTAACCCGTTAGCACCAGATCCACGCCATCGAAGCGCGCCTCCTTGGCGCGCAGCAAGGTCAGCACCTCGCCGTCCCAGCGCTCGATCCTCACGTCCTGCATGAGGTTGCCGCGGTCGGCGGCCTTCTCGAAGTGCAGCGTGAAGTCGTCGACCGGCAACGACTGCTGCGCCAAGCGGAATAGACCGGTCTGTCCGGCTGTGAGCTGCCAGTAGTACTTCGTCACCAAGGTGTTCGTGACGGGCAAGACCCACTGGTTGATAGCTAGAACGGTCAGTGCGCTTACCAGGCCGAGCACGACGAACACGCCAGCCGTGCGGCGCACGGGCACCGCGCCGGCCTGCAGCGCCAACAACTCGTTCTCGCTCGCCAAGCGCCCGAAAGCCAGCAGCACCGCCAGCACTAGGGCTATGGGGAACGTCTGCACCATCGCCTGCGGCAACTGCACGAGCAGCCACGCGCCCAACTCCAGCACGGGCGCGCCGACCACCCACTGCAAGCGCGGGATGGTCACGCTGACGACCGCCAAGCTCGAGTACAGCAACAAGCCGAAGAGGAAAGGCGGCAGGCTCTCCCTCAACAGGTAACGGTCGATTATCGTGATCGCGGGCGGCCTCATGGCGTGTTTGGCATGATACCCGGCTCCGCGTCGTTGCCCTCCCCCGCCAACTCGCCCACCACGGGCGCGGGCTGCGTTGCCGCGCTGACGCCACCACTGCCGCCCGGTCGGCGCTCGAGGTTGACCGCCACCGAAGCGCCCCAGTTGCCGCGGTCGTTGATGGCGCCAACCGTTAGCGAGCCGCAGCAGGTGACGAACGTGAGGTCGAGGCCGTAGCCGCTCAGGTAAGGCGCGCCGCCGACTAGCAGCCGCGCAACGTCCACCGCCACGAACGGCCGCAGTTCCAGCGTGTCGAACGCCACCGGCACGCCGAGGCGCGCCTCCAGCTCGGTGAGGCTGACTGCCAGCAGGTCGTACTCCGCACCGACCCCGAACTCGAACGACCCGTAAGGCACGTGCGTGCCGATCAACGGCCAGCCGTAACGCTGCGCCGCGACGTCGAGCGACACGAACGCAGGCACGTCAGGCAGCGCGTTGACCAGCCCGGCCGCCTCGAACGCCGCCGTTAGCGTCACCGTCCACGGGTCGACGTCCAGCGCGAGGGTGCCGTCTGCCCGCAGGCGCTTGAAGCCCGCCGGCAGCGCGGGGGTGGCGAAGGCGTCGTAGGTTGCGCTAACGCCGAGCCTGCCGCTGAACCCGCCGCCGATGGCGCCGGCCACGCTGACGTTGCCGGTGGCGCGCTGCAGCGGTGTAAGGCCGTCGACCGCGCTGCCGAAGGGTGAAGCAGCGTTCGTGAAGCGCGCGTCGTAACCCAACGACAAGGAAACGGGTCCAGAAGCCAACCGCCACGAAGGCGCCAAACGCACACCCCACTGCGTGACCGCGCCGGCGGGCGCCGTGGCGCCCCAAGTGCTCGGGTAATGCGTCACCTGGAAGCGGCTCGTTAGCGCCAGGGTTCCTAGTGAGCCAAGGTCGGGCGTGGCGGCCGTGGCCGCGATGCTGGCGCCCAAACGCGGGCCCGCCACCACCGGCTGCGCGCTCGCAGCGTTGGCAGTGATGGCCGTGGCGGCAGCGAACACCTCCCCCACCACGCTGCCGTTCACGAACGGCAGTGGCGCGCTCGCCTTCAGCGCCAAGCGCCCTTCGTGCCGCGCACGCCTTGCGGGCGCCGCGCCGCTGCGGGCGGTCAGGTCCGCGTTCAACCACGGGGCAACGGGCACGCTGAGTCCGAAATCCAGGTAAGGGGCGCCGGCCTCCAACCCGAACGTCGCCGAGCTCCGCACGCCGGCGCCCTCCTCCGCCACAGCCCTCACCAGCGCCACCGGCAGCAGGGGCTCTTCTGGGTCGAGACCGGTTGCGCCCACCTCGAGCGTCAAGTCGTCAGCTAGCGGGATGCCAACCACGCGCACGCTCAGGCCAGCGCCTGGCGTCGGCGTGCCGGTGACGGGGCTGGCCTCGACCACCGCGACCTTGACGGGGAACTGCAGCTCGGAGAGCGTCTTGTCTGAGAGCGTGAGGTCTTCGCGCAGCGGCACGCGCAGGCTGCCGATGCGGAGCACGCCGCCGCCCAGCTTCACTTCGCGCGAGCTCAACGCCACCAGCGCCACGTTGCCCTCGATGGCAAGGGGCGCGGGCTCGACGCCGATGCAAGTCGTCACCTCGGCGCCCTCCACCCGCAGCACGTCGCCCTGCAAGGTAGCCAACGCCCCAACGACCTCGAACGCCGTGCCCGTCAACGACAAGTCGGTGAGGGTGAAGGCGCCGGAGGCAACGTCCACCTCCAGCTCGGCCGCGCGTCCACTCACGTCTGGTCCCGTAAGCACCGCCGCCGTGAGCTGCAGGTGGCGCGCGTCGGCCACGAGCTCGTCCCCCGCGATCCGCCAACCCTCGAGGTAGAGGGTCGGCGCGGGAGCCTCGAGGTAGATATCCGTGCTGAGGTTAGCGACCCTGACGCGCTCCGCGATGATGGTCCACTCGCCGCCAACGGCGGCCACGCACACGCCGCCGTAGAACTCCGCGGTGTCTTGCGCGGCGTCTGAACGGAACTGCTGGTAGTAGACGGCGAACAGGCCGGGGAGCGTCACCTCGGCTGTCTTGGGTCCGCGCGCGCACTGGGCGAAGGCCACCGACCCCGAGCCCAACAGCAGCGCAACCACCAAGTACCGCCATCTCACGACGCGATCATGACCCGCCGCGCAGGCCATGCGAGCACTGTTTGCCCACAACTAGTCAGCTACAGGTACGGGGCGAAGCGCGCCAGGACTTCGGGCGCCACTTCCGTGGCGGCGTCGTAACTAGTAACGCCGTCGGACACCACCAGCTTGAGGGCTAGGAGGCCGCCGCCCTCCGGTGAGCGCAGCGCGAACACGCCGCCCTCGAACACGTACTCACCCTCGAGCAGCACGTCGCCGCTGGCCACGTCCAGGAGCACGCGATCGGCCACGAAGCTCGGGTCGCTCGACTGCACCCCACCGGCGAAGGTGGCGACTTGCGCGTTGGCATCGAAGTTCAGGCTGTCCGCGCTAACGCTTAACCCCTCACGCACGAGGCGCAGGCCACCAGACGCCGTCAGCAGCCCGACCTTGAGGTCGATGCGCATGACGTCGGCCGTGACGTGCCCGAACGAACCGTCGAGGCTGACGCGCGACGCCTCGAGGTAATCCTGGGCGCGGTACTCGATGTGGCCCGCCACCAGCGCCACGCCCGTGTCCTGGTCGGTCACCGTTCCGCCCTGCGGCAGCGTGGTGATGCCGGAGATGATGTCGAACACCTGACCGCCGGTCGGCACCACCGTGAGGGCGGCGAACGGCGAGTTAGCGAGGGCGCCGCTCATGCACAGCATGAACACCGCGCCCAAGGCCCTGACCCCCGTCGAAAAGCTGGCTCTCATTGGCCGAGTGTAACTGGCGCCTCATGAGAAGAGGCCGCCAGCGCGTGAGGCACGTCCTCATGCACCCCTCGGCTCAGGCTGGGCCGAGGGTTACGAGGTAATCGCGGTCGAACGGACGACCTTCCAGCAGGGCCAGGCCAGCCTCGAGCGGGGTGTTCATGACCTCGTCGACCATGTCTGCCACGCTGCGGTACCTCCCAAGCGTCTGGTACGACGTGCCGAACGACATGAAGCGGCCCATGGGCGTCTCAGCGCGTAGCGTCAGGCCGGTGGCGGTGCGCAGTTGGGCGCGGCGCCACTCGTCGGCCGTCACGCCGCTGTCCTGCACGCCCCTCACCACCGCCTGGAAAGCCTCGAGGACTTCCGCGGCGCGCTCTGGCGCGGTGCTCACGTAACCGACGAACGAGCCAGCGCCCTCCTGCGCCTCGTGCGACAAGGAGGCGTTGTCAGCCAAGCCCTTGTCGACGAGCTCCCAGTAGAGGCGGCTGCCGTCATCCGCGCCGATGATGCTTGCGAGCAACGCGGCCGCGAAGCGCGCAGGGTCCTCTGCCGCCACGCCAGGCGCGTAGTACGCCGCGTGCAGGCGGTGGAGGGTGGCGTCCGTGAGGGCCTCGCGGCCAGCGAACGGCTCCGCTGGCGGGTAGTCGCGGTGCGCCTCGAAGGCCGGCCAGCGCCCGGCGTGCGCCTTGGCTTGCTCTACCACGGCGTCCCAGTCGTAGTTGCCCGCCACCGCCAGGATGACGTTGCCTGGCGAGTAACGCCGGTCGAAGTACGCCTGCATGTCGTCGCGCTGCAGTTCGGTGATGCTCTTCGGGCTGCCGAGGACACTGTTGCCAAGCGGGTGAGAGCCCCAGTAGCGCTCGTTGGCGTGCTCGAACAGCCTCCTGGCGGGGCGGTCCTGGTACATGGCGATCTCTTCCAGGATCACCTTCTTCTCCATGTCGAAGTCGCTCTGCCGCAAGCTCGGGCGCAGCAGTTGCGTGAGGACGTCGAGCAGCGCGCCGGCGCGGTTGGCCACGACGGAGCCGTAGTAAACGGTGCGCTCCTCGCTCGTGTAGGCGTTGTAGTCGGCGCCGAGCTCGTCGAAGGTGCGGTTGATGTCGTCGGCACTGAACTCCTCGTTACCCTTGAAGAGCATGTGCTCGAGGAAGTGCGATACGCCGGCAACAGCGGCCGTCTCGTCGCGCGAACCCGTGTGCACGAGGTAACCCATCGCGGTGGTGGCAGCACGCGGGTTGTTCTCGCCGATCACGACGAGGCCGTTCTCGAGCACGACCTCATCGAAGCGCAAGGTGGCGCCCTTCATGCCTTCGGCCCCAACGTCACGACGGTAGGTTCCGGGATGGGGTTGGCGGCGAGGTAGTCGTTTACGCCCTGCAACGTCACTCCTTCGATGTGGCTGGCGATCTCGGTGAGGGTGCGCGGGCGCCCGAAGAGGACCAGGTCGTTAGCTAGTCTGCCCGCCGTGCTGCCCGACGACTCGCCAGCCATGACGATGCTCGCGAGGAGGCCGGTGCGCGCCCGCTCGAGTTCGGCCGCCGTGACGCCCTCCGCGAGGCGCCGCAGCTCGGCCAGGAACACGTCGAGGGTCTCGGCGGCGCGCTCGCTGGTCGTGCCTGCGTAGCCGAGCGTGTAACCGCGGCCGCGTACGGCGCGGTAGAAGGCGCTCACGGAGTAGACCAGCCCGCGTTTCTCGCGCACTTCGGTGAAGAGGCGGGCGCCCATGCTGCCCGACAGGACTTCGAGGGCGACGAGGTAGACGTACATGTCGTCCGTGCCAGGCGCGGGGCTCGGGTAAGCAAGCCCGATCTGCACCTGGCTAGACTCGGCGTTCACATGGTGACGGCCGACCGGCGCCAGTTCGGCCGGGGGCACGGGCACGCTACCGCCGCTCCACGACCCGAACGCGCGCGTGACCGCCTCCTCCAGTTCGGCCCACTCGCCGCCACCGGCTAGCCCGAGGATCGCGCCTTCCGGCCCGAGGCGGCGCGCGGCGTCCTCCCTCACGCTCTCGGGCGTTAATGCGCGCAGACCGGCGCTAGTGCCGAAGCTGCTGCGGCGCTGCGGGCTGGCGAACACCTGCTCCTGCAGCGCCTCGAACAGGCGTTGCGTCGGCGCGTCCTGCAACGACTCCAGTTCCTGCACGGCCAGCTCCCTGCTGGCCTCGAACTCGCCGGCGGCGAAGTGCGGCTGCGTGACGCTGGAGGCGAGCAACTCGAGGGCGGGTGCGGCAACGGACTCCAGGAACGCGGCGCTGAGGCTCGCGGCCTCTCGCCCGCTGCCACCGCCGCGGCGCACGCCGAGGTCGAGGAGGGCATCGGAGTACGCGCGCGACCCGAGCACGCCAGCCCCCCGCTGCAACCACTCGTGCACCACGTTGGCCGAGCCCTCCTGCCCGATCGGGTCGGTGGCCGACCCGAATGGCAAGGAGAGCGTGGCGCTCAGGGTCGGCAACCACGGCATGGGCGCGTACACCACGCGCAGGCCGTTAGCCAACGTCAACTCTTGGATAGCGCCCTCTGGCGCCAATTCGGCAGGCATGGGCGCAAGTATAGCGCCGAGCAGTTACCCGGCCGGCCGCGCATCGTGCTTCCGCGCCTTACGCGCGTTACGCGCCGCGCAAGGCCAGTAACGCGCCGGCCAGGTCGCCGCTGCCAGCTAGGCTCGTGCCGACGAGCACCGCGTCGGCCACGCCAGCCACGCTCGCCACCTCGGCGTGGGTGCGGTAGCCGGACTCCGCCACGGCCACGCCAGTGAAGCCAGCCGCCCGCGCCTTCGCGATCAGCCGCGGCGCCGTGGCGAGGTCGATCTGCAGGGTCTTCAAGTCGCGGTTGTTGACGCCCAGGACCTGCGCGCCAGCCGCTAGGGCGACGTCCAGTTCGGCGTCGTCGTGCACCTCCACCAACGCCTCGAGGCCTAGCGCAGTGGCGTAGCGCAGGTACGCGGCCGTCTCCTCGCCGAGGACGCTGACCATAAGCAGCGCCGCACTCGCGCCGTGGTCGGCGGCCTCACGGAGTTGCGCAGGGTGGATCACGAACTCCTTGCGCAGCAGCGGCAACTGCACTGCCGCGGCCACGGCGCCCAGGTGCTCGAGGTCGCCACCGAAGTGGCGCGGCTCCGTGAGGACGCTAAGGGCGGCGGCGCCACCGGCAGCGTAGTCGCGAGCGGCGGCCGTGGGGTCGAGCTGTGCGATGGCGCCCTGCGAAGGGCTCGAGCGCTTGATCTCGGCTATGACGGCGATCGCGCTCAACCCGGCGCTGGCAGCCGCGGCCTTGGCCGCCACCAGTGCCGCACCGAAGCCTGGGCGGCTCGGGCGCTTGGCGGAGCCTGCGAGCGGCGCGTGTGCGTAGTCCGCCGCGCGTTCCCGAGAGATGGTGCCGAGCACGCCGTCGATCGCGGCCAGCTGCGCAACGCCAAGCGGGTTCGGTGGCGCGGCGTCAGTAGGCATGAAAACCGGGCTTGGCGCCGGCGGCGTCTGCCCACTCGAGCTCGATGTTCGTGACGACAGAGTGCGTTGGACCGAGCCGCAGGCGGGCGATGAGCACGTCAAGGTCGTCCTGCGCGCCTTCTGCGACGACTTCGACGCGCCCGTCTGCGAGGTTCTCGACGTGGCCCCGCAAGTGCAGGTCAGTGGCGTTGCGCCTGACGAAGGCGCGGTAGCCGACTCCTTGGACGTGGCCTGAGATGATGGCGGTGAAACGGCGAGTGCCGTGAGGGTCGGTCATGCTGGAGGCATGCTAGCAACTGTTCGGGCGTTGCCAGCGTTAGGTGGACTAACGCCCGGTTTTACCGCGGGGTTCTCATGACCTCGTGGTAGGCTGGCGCACACTGTAGCGCGTAGGGCGCGGGGTTCCTGCCGCCGCCAGCCACCCACCCCGACGTCTCCCGCAGAACTGGACCCCACCCCCTAGCGCAATGCCGCGGAAAACTCTGCTCACCGCCGCTATCGTCACCCTGTTGCTTGGGGTCGTCGCTCTGGCTCCGCAGGTACCTGCCGTGCGCAACGGGCTGCTTGACGTGTTGCTCAACGCAGCCGAGCGCCAGGGCATTACGGTCACTTACCAGCGCAGCGCCGGCAACCTGTGGCGCACCGTCAGCCTCTTCGGCGTAACGGTCGAAGGCCCGGGCACTCAAGTCGAACTCGATCACCTGCGCCTCGATTACTTCCTCCCCTCGCTCCTTGGCGGCGAGTTGCCGCTCGACGTGGAGGTCGACGGTGCCCGCGGGGCCGTAGACCTCAAGGAGCTGACCAGCACGAGCGCCAGCGCGCCTGGCGGCCAAGGTGGGGGGTTCGTGCCGCGCGTGCGCCTCGGCAACGTCCACCTCTCCGGCGTAGAGGTGAACGCCAGCCAAGTGCCTTTCACGCTGCCTGACGCTCAGATCACCGACCTGAGCGTGAGAAGCGCCGACGGCTCCTTGCACCTAGCTGGCGCGGTGAGCACGAAGCAAGGCAGCGCGCACGCGACCGGCATCCTCACCCTCAGCACCCTCGACTTCACCGGGTTCATCGACCGTGCCGACGTGACGCTCGCCCAGCACTGGTGGCCGGGCGCCAAGGGCGGCAGCGTGACTGGCCCGATCAGCGTGAGGAACGGCGCCGTGGTTGCCGACCTCGAGCTCACGAACGGCAGCATCGACGACCTCGGCCTCACCGCCAGCGGCGTCAACGGCACGGTGCTACTCGACTACCCCGTCATCAAGGCGCAAGTCAGCGGGCACGGCATGGGCGGCCCCGTTACGGCGACGGGCGAGGTCGACATCGCGGCCATGCGCTTCACCGCCAGCGGCCGGGCAACGCCTACTTTGGCAGAGGCGGCGGCTTGGCTGCTGAAGGGCGCTCTCGACGGGCAACCGTTCGACATCACCGGCACCACGCAAGTCGACCTGACCATCAGCGGCTGGACGACGGTGGAGGCCCGCGGCACCGCCACCGGCGCGGGCGCCGTCAACGGCGTGCCGCTCGACGACCTCGCGGTGCGCTTCGCGTACGGGTCTACTGGCGAGCTGAGGGTGGACTCATCCACCCTGCTCGGCGGCGGCAAGGTGGCACTCAGCATCGCGCCGGGCGCCCGCGGCGCGTCGCAGTTGCAGGTGACCGGCAGCGACGTCGACCTGACCGGCTTCGAGTACGCAGGGGTGGCACCAGGCGGGGAGCTGACTGCCGTGGCACTCGCCTACGCCATGGGCGCCAACGCCAGCGCGCGGCTGACGGCTGCTTGGAGCGGCGCGCTTGGCGCCGATCCCGTGGCGCTTGACCTAGATGCGCGCCTCGACCCAGACGGTTGGCAGGCTTTCGTGTCCGGCCACACGAGCGCGCTTGCCGCGAGTCCTGACGGCGTCGACGTGTCGGGCGCGCTCGTGCTGGCGAACGACCGCCTCGAAGGCGGGCTCAACGCCGGGAACATCGCCGTTCCTGGGTTGACTGGTCCGGCCACGGTGGCGCTGAAGGCCAGTGGCCCGCTCAACGACGTCGCCCTCGACCTCGAACTAGGCGGGCAGGGGCCAGTCGCGCCCGCAGTCGCAGGCGTCGAACTCGACCTGCGCGGCAGTGCGGGGGCGCGGCTCGCGGACGGCGCGCTTGGCCCCATCACCGGGCGCTTCGGCCCGCTGAGCTTGGCGGCTGACGTGGGGCCCGATCTGACCGTTACCGGCAGCTGGGCCATGGACGAGGTCAGCCTTACCGCTGCTGACGGCGTGTCAGGCAGCGTCAGCGCCCGCTCCGGGCGCATCGAGTACGCCGCTGGCGCTCTGAGCGTGACGGCGAACGCCCAGCTTGGCACCAGCGACTTGGGCCCCGTTGCGGTGGCGCCGACTGCCGTGGCGCTCGACTTCGGGCTGGCGGACGTTGGGGGAGCCATCACATGGAACCTGCGCGGCCATGGCGAACACCTCGCGCTAGCCGTTGGCAGCGCAACGCCCCTAGCGGCGACGGTGGCCGGACTGCCCGTGAGGTTG
>CALCHY010000317.1 GCA_937907415.1 uncultured Trueperaceae bacterium | reverse complement strand
TCCGCAACCACGGCGCCTTCCACGAGGACTGCACCGTCGCCATCGGCAAGCGCCTAGCCGAACTGCTGCAACCGAAATGGCTACGCATCGGCGGCTATTGGTACCCGCGCGGCGGCATCCCCATCGACGTCTTCTGGCAAACCGGCGCGCCGCTGGAGGGCGTGTGGCTGCCGGATCAGGGCGTGGCGACCTATCGCGGGCGGGGGTGAGGCTAGAGGGTCACCGTCAGGTTCGGGAAATAGGTGGAGATGGGGGTGTCCACCACGTAGTCGGCTTCAAGTGCGCGCCGGACTTGGTTCGCTACTTCGGCACGATAGGAGTCGATGCGGGGAACCAAAGAGTAGATATCGGTCGTATCGATGGATATAGTCCGCATTTGATTTACGTCGAATGGTAGTTTGTCAGTTGAGCGAATAAGTTGAACGATGGGTAGTTTGATTGCGTGTCTTAGAGCTAGTTCGTAGAATACATTTGGATTGTGAAACGATAGGTCTGCGATTACCAATCTAGATCTCATTATGTAGTCAATGATTTGTCGGGTGATGATGCCTGGCTTGTCGATAGAATCGGCCCGGATCACTTGAAGACCAAATGTCTCTAGGGCGGGTTCTACAATGGACCCGAGGAAGAGATCCGAATGCTTACGTGGTTCGGAACCCTCGTCACCGATCGGCGCAATGTAGAAGCAGGTGCTTTCGAACTGTGCATGCTCAGATGTAATTATGCTGCCAGACGGTACTGACGGACTTGATGATGAGCTTGGTGATGATGCCGCTGGCAACTCGCTCAGAAGCATATCCAAAGAAATGATACGCTCTGCGCCGGATAGGGTTTTAAGAAGTCCGGCAAAGCGTAGGTTGACGACGAATGTATCGACGGCTTCGGCAGCATGTTCAGGCTCGATCCCGGCATCTTTCGCGGCGTCGATCAGCACCGCATGAGCGGGAAGCTTATTGCCTACAAATTTATCGTATAGTTTCTGGAATGGCTCAATCCTCGAGATTGCCAGTTCTGTCCATACGCGGGCCTGCTCACGCCTCGTCACTTGTTCATCGACGGCCTTCTGCCCTTCGGGCGTCAATTCGATGTTGTCGGCTTGAACGCCTCCGCGCGTGAGGCCGTACTTCCCGGCGTTCACAATCAGTTGGCGAGACCCGCCACTTTCCGGCGATTTCCCGAGTTGATCGAAAAGAGTGAGCCGCTTCACGGGCTGCCCGCTCCCGATACGGAATATCGCTCTCGCAAATTCTAAGGGCTCTTCAAACGTTGAAGCCGGAAAGGACCGCTGAGATCGCTTTTTTCTGAGTGCTGTCTCGGCCTTCGAGGTTGGCTCAACTTCCGCCGGGGTCTTTGCCTTGGGGGTGCGCGCCATTGATCTTCTGTGCCTCCTTGGGCGTTCCTCGATTGCCGTTATTCCAATGTAGGCGGGCATGTGGTGCGCGGCAACGCTTGGGCGAAGAATACTTCTCCATTAGGTGCGGTCATCCAAAGGACGCAGGTAGCTCGAATAGTTCAGAATCCGGCTAATCTTCTTCCATGACCCCATCCTCTCGCCTCCCGCTCGAAGTCTGGGGTCGCCGCCTGATGACCCGCGCGGAGGCGTGGGCGGACCGCTCGCGACTTCGCCGTTACGCCTATGAGTTCCTGTGGTTCGGCCTGAAACAGGGGTGGGCGTGTCTGTTCGGCGGGGCGATGCTGGCGCTGATCCTGGGAACGTTTCTGTTCTGGCCCGAGGAAGCGCCGCTGGCGCGCTATGACTTTCTGGTGCTGGGGGCGCTGGGGATACAGGCGG
>CALCHY010000316.1 GCA_937907415.1 uncultured Trueperaceae bacterium | reverse complement strand
TAGACCACCCGCAGCCTGGGAGGAACGTCATGCTCGACAACGCACCAACCAACCCCGAACTGAACGTAGGCTTCGACCCACATGCGGTCACCATCGCCAAGCGCCAGTACTTCCAGCCAGGCGAGGAGTCGGTTGAGGCGATGTTCAGGCGCGTGGCCACCTGGGTAGCCAAACCCGAGCGCCACGAGGTGCGTGACGAGCACGCCGACCGTTTCTACCAGCTCATGATCGACAAGCGCTTCTGCCCGGGCGGGCGCGTGCTGGCCGGCGCGGACACCCTCCACGGCAACGTCCTCAACTGCTTCGTGCAGGACGGCGGTCCCGAGGTGGCGGGCAGCGACGCTTGGGTGCTGCATCTGGCCAGCAAGCTCGCGCTCGTAACGAAGGTCGGCGGCGGCAACGGCGTCAACCTCGACCCCATCGGGCCGAAGCGGCGCTTCACCGGCGCCACCGGGCGGCTCTACCTCACGATCAGTCGCGCCCACGCCGATTACCACAAGGTCAGCACCGGCACCTTCCTTGACCTCGTCAAGGGCGAGATGGTCACTCGCGGGTACCGCGCAGGCACGTTCGTCGAGCGCGACCAGCTGCCAGCCGACGTCGAGGTGCGCTTGGTCGGCGACTCCGTCGACGACATCTGGCAGGCCGCCGCGGACTCCGTGACCACCATCCTCGCTGGCCGCGACGTGGTCATCGACCTCTCCGACCTCCGCGCCGAGGGCACGCCTGTGGCGGGTTCCGGAGGCTCGTCGAGTGGTCCGTCGTCCTTCGCCGTCGAGGTGTACGACAACTTCGCGCTGTGGGCCGGGCTGGGAGGCGCCAGCTTCGCTGGGCCCGTTGCTACCTTGCGTTACGTCTTCGCGCCGACCTTGAGGGCCATCAGGCAGGGCGGCACGCGGCGCGGGGCTGGGATGGCCACGCTGGCTATCACGCACCCTGACGTCGACGACTTCATCACCGCCAAGGACCTCGACCGCGAGCGCGGCGAGGGCGACATCAGCACCTTCAACATCTCGGTGCTCGTGTCAGACGAGTTCATGGGGCAGGCAAGCGGCGAGCAGGGCCGCGGCAAGCTCTGGGAGATCGCGCAGCACGCGTGGGCCACGGGCGAACCAGGGCTCATCTACGTCGACCGCATAAACGAGCACAACCCCATGCGCAGCGCGCTCGGCGACATCAAGAGCACCAACCCATGCGGCGAGATCCCCCTCTACGCTGGCGAACCGTGCGACCTCGGCGCCCTCAACCTGGCCGCTTACGTCACGCAGCGTGACGTCGGCCTCAGTGGCTACGACTTCGACGGCTTCGCAGCTGACGTTGCCACCTGCGTCCGCTTCCTCGACAACGTGCTTGACGTGAACCGCTTCGCGCTCGAGGACAACCGCGAGATGAGCATGAAGCTGCGGCGCCTCGGGCTCGGCGTCATGGGCCTGGCCGACGCCCTCATCCTCATGGGTTACGGCTACGACTCCGACGAGGGCCGGGACGCCGTTGGCGCCATGATCGGCGCCCTGCGCAACGCCGCAGCGGCCACGTCGCAGGCGCTAGCCGCCGAGCGCGGCCCGTTCCCCCTCTACGACGTGAGTGACCTGACCACCCCGCGACGCAACGTCGCGATCCTCACCGTCGCCCCCACCGGCACCACCAGCATGCTCATGGGCGTGTCGTCTGGCGTCGAACCGGTGTTCGCGCCGTTCATCTACCGCAAGATCGGCACCGAGTACCACGCCCTCATCCACCCCCTCTTCCAGGAACTCCTCGAGGAGCACGCAGCACATCCCGACTACAGCAAGGGCGGCGCTTGGGATTGGGACAAGGTCGTGGCTGCCGTGCAGTCCAACCACGGCTCGGTGCGCGGCCTCCACTTCATCCCCGAGCAGGTGAGCAGGGTCATGGCGTGTGCGCACGACATCGCGCCAGCCGATCACGTGCGCATGCAAGGCGTCGTTCAACGCGCGTTCGACGGCGGCGACCGCGTGGCCAACTCCATCTCGAAAACCATCAACCTCGCGAACGAAGCGACCGTGTCGGACGTCTTCGACGCGTACCGCCTCGCTTTCACCACCGGCTGCAAGGGCATCACGGTCTACCGTGACGGCTCGCGCGACTTCCAGGTCCTCTCCACCTCGAGCACGGCCAGCAAGACTCCTGCCGCTGAGCGCGCCGAGCCTACGCAGCACGCCTCCAACGTCGTCTCCAACGTGCCCGTCGGCCACACGCCGGCAGCACCGTTCGCGGCCGCCGCCAGTGCCCAGACCGTGGCCCCTGTCGCCGTGGCGGCCGCCCCTCAGGGCAACGCCAACCACGTCGGCCACGCCGCCGCCAAGCCGCGCGTCGAGAACCTGCCAGGAGAGCCGCTCTTCGCCCGCCCAACGCGCCTCGCCGGCTTCACCGACTCCGTCAAGCTCATGCTCCCGAGTGGTGAGAAGCGCGGCTTCTTCGTGACCGTCAACCTGCAAGACGGCCTCCCCGCCGAAGTGTTCATCGTCTCAGGCAAGGCCGGCGACGAGGCGAACGCGGACAGCGAGGCGCTAGGCCGCGTGGTCTCCATCGCCCTGCAGTACGGGGTGCCAGCAGAGGCGCTCGTAAAGACGCTGCGCGGCATCAACGGCGGCATGTTCGGCACCTACCAGGGCCGCATGGTCGCCTCCAAAGCCGACCTGCTCGCCGTGGCCCTCGAGACGGTCGGCGTCGAGAACGTACTCAACCGCGGCAAGCTATGCCCCGACTGCGCTGGCCCGCTGCGCTTCGAAGAAGGCTGCGAGAAATGCGAACGCTGCGGCTACAGCAAGTGCGGTTGAGGCCGCGGTAACAGCGCGCACGCTTCTGCGCACTCATCCAGGAATAAGCTCGCGGCACGGCGTTGATGGCCCGTGCCGCCGCTTTCTCGAGAGGCGAAGGTCGGGAGTAACTGGTGTCAAAGGCCGTCGCGGTTTTCATCGGCAGTCTGCGAGCGGAATCGCTTAACCGCCGCCTCGCGCTTGCTCTCGAGAGGCACGCGCCAGCAGACTGGACCTTCACCCACCTCGACCTCGGCGGGTTGCCGCTGTACAACGAGGACCTGCAGCCAAGCGAACGCACGGGCGTTGCTGCACT
>CALCHY010000315.1 GCA_937907415.1 uncultured Trueperaceae bacterium | reverse complement strand
CATAACCGAGGTGTTGCGACGACCACTTGAATCCGCCTTGCGAGCCGCGGTCGCTATGCACTATCAACCGCCGGTCCCGCTCCCGCGCGTGCAGCGCCTGCTCCAGGGCGTCCAGCACCAGGTTGCTGTGCAGGCTGGTGCTCACCCGCCAACCGACTATCCGCCGGGCGTAGGCGTCAATCACGAACGCCGCGTAAACGAAGCCGGCCACCGTCCTGACGTAAGTGGTGTCGGAAACCCAGAGGACGTTCGGGCCGGGAACGCTGAAGTTACGGTTGACCAGGTCGTCCGGGCGCTCTGAGAGCTCATCGGGGATGGTGGTGCGCTTCCCGCCCCGCCTGACGCCCTGCAGGCCCTCGGCGCGCATGAGGCACTCCACCGTGCAGCGCGCCACCGGGACGCCCTCGCGCGCGAGCTGCAGCCACACCTTCCGGGCCCCGTAACGGCAGCGGCTCTCCTGGTACACGCGCTTCACCTCCTCGCGCAGCGCGGCGTCGAGCTGCTGCCGCGCGGGAATCAGCGCCGGGTTCCGCTGCCGCGCCTTCTGCTCGTAGTAAACGCTCGGGGCGATAGGCAGTTGCTTGCAAATCGACTCGACCCCGAAAGAATCCCGGTGCTGATCGATGAAGGCCACCATCACTTGCGTGGGCGGTCGAGCTCCGCCTGGGCGAAAAACACCGCTGTAGATTCAAGGTCTCAGTGCAACAGTGCCTCCAATCTAGCCGCTGGCGTGTCGTAGTCAAGGGTCTTCCTTGGTCTGGTGTTGAGCTTCCTAGCCACCTCGTCTAGCTCGTCCTGACTGAGGCCTTTCAGGCTGGTGCCTTTAGGGAAGTACTGGCGCAGAAGGCCGTTCGTGATCTCGCTGCTGCTCGAAAACCAGCCGTACGGCACGCTCCCGAACCTCAGGCGAGTACCTACCCCGCTTACCCATGAAGACCCTCCTCTCAAAGAATGGACCCTCCGGGAAAGCCGGGATGCTTCTATATTTGTCAAGCCTGCGGTCGGTTGAGGGTCTTGTAGATCTCGCGGGTGATGTAGCGCTTCAGGCAGCGGGTTATCTCCTTCTTAGTGCGGCCTTCTTGCGTTCTTCTGGCGACGTACGCTTTGGTGCGGGAATCGCAGCGCATGCGCACGATGGCGACGCTGTGAATGGCGCGGTTGAGCCGCCGGTCGCCGCTGCGGTTAAGCCGGTGCCTGACGGTGTTGCCTGAAGACGCTGGTATTGGACAGGTGCCGGCGAGCGCGGCGAACGCCGCTTCGTTGCGGATGCGGCCGGGATGAGACCAACTGCTGAGGATGATGGCGGCGTTCACGCCCCCAACGCCCGGCAGATCGAGTATTTGCGGCGCTAGGTCCGTGACGAGCTCCGTCGACTGCTCGGCGTTCTCGGCGAGCAGCGTTCGTAGAGCGATGATGAGGCGCGCGAGGCGCACCGCCTCGTTGCGGCTGACGCGCGCAGCTATTCCTTCCTGGCGCGCCCGCCAGGACGCTACCTCCTGAATCTGATTCTGGGTTAGCGGTTTGCGGGCGTCGATGCCGAGCTCGACACTGCGCAGGAGCGCGGTGAGGGCGTTGATGGCAGCGGTGCGTTGACGCGTCATGGCTTCGCTCGCTGCGCTTAGGATTCGTAACGCCGTGACCACCTCGCCCGCCTTCGGTTCGTTGAGGCGGTCACTCGCCAGCGGCAGGGTGGCCTGCGCCGCGTGCAGGGCGTCGAGGCGGTCGCTCTTGCCCTTCAATCGGCGGCGTGACCGACTAGGTGCTGGCGCCTCCACCACGCGGTAACCGCTGGTGGTGAGGTGCTGGCGCAACTTGGCGCCGTAAGAGTTCGTGCCTTCCATAGCTACCAGCACGCCGCTGGGATCGTTGGTGCGGCGCGTAAGCCAGGCGGCTGCGCGCGCGCAGCCAGCCGCGGTCGCGGGGAAGGCCGCGGCGTCAACCTGCCCCTTAAGTGCCGTGTCGAGAATGGCCAGGGTATGAGTGCGGGCGTGCGTGTCTACGCCCGTGACAAAGCGGTAACTGTCTGCGACGATAGGCATTGCGCATCGCCTCCAAAGCGGTGTTCCGCTGGCACTGGCCTGGGTGAGAGTCACTGGATGGCGGGCCTGTAACGAGCCACGCCGCGACTAACGGCGGGCAGGCTTCTAATCAAGCCATTCCAATGGACCATGCCAGTGCCGGCCCCAACATGCCGCGGACGAATCCCGGGAAACGCACGCTCAGCACGACATCAAGCGGCAAGGCGATTCAAGAGTCATGCGGCATGAAGAGCACCAGCACCAGCATGGCAGCTAGTCCCAGACCAGCCACCTAAAGACTTACAGGTGATTCAG
>CALCHY010000314.1 GCA_937907415.1 uncultured Trueperaceae bacterium | reverse complement strand
AGAGACCCAGAAGCGCAAAGCCGGATCAGCAGCCGTACAGACATGACCAGCCAAGCCTTGGCAAGGCAATACGAAAACACGCCCCAACAGGCTCGCAAACACCCGAACCCCAAACCGGCCCACTACTGGTGGGCCGGTCCTCGAACAGGGCAGACCACCCCGGCCGCGAGAGCACGCCACGCACCCCCCCACACGAAGGGAAACAAACGCGCTCGCGCGCGTAAGCAGAGGAGTATCACGCCCAACAGAAGGGCGACACCCGGGCGAAAGCCCCACCAACCCCGAGCCCAACTCCAGCACCGGAGGTGCCCTGATGGCCGTACGCCTTCACCTGCAGTTCGACCGCAACAACCCCGAGCACATCCGCGCGATCGAGGAGATTGCGCAGGTGCCGGCGGGCACCCACGCCGCGGTACAGCAGTACCGCGAGGAGGCCAAGAGCCTCGCGTACGCCGGCGGCGACGCCGGGTACGAGCACTGGGCGAGCCTGCAAGACACGCCCGTCGGGTTGCTCGACGCCTTCCTCACCTTCGGGTGGGGGCGGCTTACCCCCCTCGGTCGGCAGATCGCCGCCCTCACCGACGACGACGCGGACGGTGGCGGCACCACCGACCCCCGCGTCGTCGCCGGCCTCCTCTGGGCGCAAGATGCCCCGGAGGACGCCCGCAAGCTCGTGCTCGCGCACGGGCTCGGGGTCGCCTGGCACTAGCCAGGCACCCCAGCGGGGGCGGGGGAGAGCCCCCAACATGCATGCGGACTACCCGGTCTACCCACGGAGTGAATGAAGCCCTCCGGGCATCAGAAGAGCATCAGGAGGCAAAGCATGAGCACCGGCCCGATGATCACCGACCTCAGCGCCAAGCGCGACCGCCGCTGGCTCGCAGGCCGCGCCAACGGGAGGTACCGCGACATGAAGCGCGAGGCGCACAAGCGCGAGCGCAGGAGCAACCGTATCCACCTGCTCGACGATGGCGACTTCACGAACCCGGCGCCCACCAAGCGCCTCACCGGCTGGGACGTCGCGTAACGTCAGCCGGCCGGTGGCCCACCGCCAGTGGGCCACCACCCAACAACCGCAACCCACAGTGATCAGCCGCCACGCCGGCGGAGGAGAGAGGGCCCCGTGGCCACCGAAGAACGCTGCCCCGCCTGCACCGAGGCCGAACGTGACTTCCCCGACATCCACGAGGAAGAGCCCGGCTACCAGTGCCCCGACTGTGGCGGTAGCGGCCGCGCCGAAGACGCCATCAGCCTCGACGAAAGCCTCCGATGATGGCGCCCGCCGAAACTCACGCCGTCACCACCCGCGCCATCAAGCACGCCAAAGCCAGCGAACAGTACGCCCGCGCCCTCATCAACGCCAGCATGGCCGGCTTCAGCCTCGACCTGCTCCCCAGACGCACCGATGACCTTCGGACGCTGATCATCCCGCGCAGCCACCCACTACCCAAGACACTCCTCGAGCAACTGATGGAGCTCGCGGCCTACCTGCGGGGGCGCGCCACCGACGGCGTTTGCAGCCCCGTGAAGCTCTATGTGCAGCACAAGCCTCAGCAGGCGCCCAACTGAGCGCCGGTAAGGAACCCCGCATGGTCGGTCGCGGCACCACCCTAGTCCTCGGAGGCAGGATCCACACCATCCTCGGCCCCGTCCCAACTCCCGGCCGGCCGAGCCTCAGCCCGACGCGCGTGTTCACGGCCAGGGTCGACGACGGCGACCTCGTTCAAGTCACCACCAACCCGGTCGAAGCGCACCGTGCGGACCCGCGCGAGCTGGAGGAGGACGGGACGCGCGCCGTCATGGGCGTGCCGCGGCGACTCAAGAGTCTCACCGTGGTGCCGCACCGGCAGGTCGGGCCGGACATGATCTGCACCGTCATCCGTAGCGACAACCCGCGTTACCCCGTCGGCGGGTACGACATCGCCGTGAGCATCGACGAACTCTGGGCCGCCCCCGCCCTAAGGGCGCGCACGTAAGCACGACCCCAGAAGGAAGCGCCAAGGCGCACATGAAGAGGCACCACGAAGGAGTGGGGGAGGAGAACAGTATGGCAGAGGCCGCAGTTCAGGCGATGAGCACGTTCTTCGGGATCTTCGAGCCCGCCAGCGTCAGCGTGAGCGCAAAGTCTGCGTTCAGCATCCGCGCAGAAGGCAGCATCCAGGTCGAGGTCGTCATCACCAATCTGCGCACGAGCGCCGGCGACTTCGCGCAACTCTGTGCTGAGCGCTGGACGCACTTTCTTGACAACGACGACAGTCTGCGCCTCGAGCACGACGACGGCCTCAAGGTCACCTACCGCGTCACCTGCCAGGACACGCCCGTCACCCGCGCCGCCATCCAGCAACTCCAACGCGTGGGCATCACCCTCGACGAGATCATGCGCCTGCTCATAACTCTCGACCTGTTCTGGGACTGATGCACCCCGGCCCACCGACAGTGGGCCGCTCGCACTAAGGGAGGACCTCGTGCTGTTCAAGAGCCCCCGGCAACGCCGCCGTCACCACACCACCTGCAAGACCCTCAAGCGTTACAAGCGCCAGTTGAACGCAGAAGACCGCAAGAGCTGGTACGCCACCCATCACCAGCACTACCGCGACCAAGAGCACTACCACCTCGCGCACTTCGACGAGCGCGCCTGGTATAGCGCCATGCGCGCCAGCAGCACACTAGGGCTCCTGCGCGGCAACCACCACGCCAAGTACGACGACCCCTGGGGCGAACGCCACGAACAGACCCTGTGCCGCGCCAGGCGCGAGCGCACCGCCATCGCCTACGCACTGGCCGGGTACGAGGACACCGGCCTAGAAATGCGCGAAGGCGCCCGACCCGGCCTACGGCGCAACAGGCGCATCAACCGCACCAACGCCACGCACCGCCTCGCCGTCATAAACGAACGCGTCAGCCAACTCCACGCCTACCAAGATGCCCGCACCGGCCTCCGCACCCTCAAGCTCCACTTCGCCCAACACGAGATACACACCCTCGAGCGCGAGCGCGAACGCCTCACCCTGGCGCTCGCCGCCTGAAAGGAAAGCCCGTGCCCAACGACAACGCCCTCAAAGGCATCGCCTGCCCCAACTGCGGGCAGGCCGACGAGTTCCAGATCACCGCCACCGCCACGTTCGACATTACAGACGAAGGCACAGGCGACTACTCAGGCGTGGAATGGGACGAAAACAGCCCCATCGCCTGCCAGAAGTGCGGCCACATGGGCGTCGTCAAGGCCTTCACCACTTAAGAGCCCCACGTCCCCATCAGCGACGAGCCGGGCATCTCCTCGGCGACGTCACGGGCCTCGCCTTCTGGAGCCGCATGGACAGCCTCGAGCCCACAACTGCCCCAGCCTCCCGCTAGAGAACACCCAGGCCCTCGCCGACCTCCACGCGCCAGGCACCGTACGCCTCCACCCCATCCCCACCAGCCCCCGCGACCACCCCCCAACGACCAAGACACCTACGGCCTCAACGGGCACACGCGCGAGCTCCACGAGAACACCCAGAAGGAAACGCAGCCGACCTGAATCACCGGCCCACTCCCAGTGGGCCAACAAGAGCCCCAGTAGGGGAGAGGAGCGAACACGCCGCTCTTCGTCTGCAGCAACCCCGGATGCGACGACCTCGAGAACAACGGCACCACCAACTTCTGGACTGCCCTCACCGACCCCGAGGCCAAACCGGAATGCCAGCGCCTGCGACCCCCACGTCAAGGAGTGGCACGGCCGCATCCCCCGCCAAAAAGCCACCCTCCAACACCTCAAGGCCAAACGCCAACAGTTCTATTGGCCCCCCCAAAAATGGCAACAGCGCCTCAACGAAACCACAACCATCAGCGAAGGAGGAACCCCCTGATGAGACTCGTTCGCGCACTCGACCGCCTCGGCAGCATCGACGCCTTCACCGCCACCATCCTCACGCTAGCCACGCCCCTCATGCTCTTCACCGCCGGCATCGCCTTCCACCAACGCCAATTCGCCAACAGCCTCAAAGGCATGATCGGCGCACTCACCTACCTCGCGCTCGCGGTGCTGTTCTGGAGTGCCATCGCGTACCGCCAGGGCCGCCAAGAAACCCACCAGGAAGCAGAAGGAAGCCGAATGGCACCAGCGGAGGCATGAGCAACAACGAGCGGAAGCGGGAACTCGAGAAGCGCGTCATCGAACGTCAGGAAACCTACGACCAGCTCCCCGCCTATAGCACCGAACACGACCTGGTCCTCGAAGCACTCGAAGACGCCCTCCACGACCTCGCCGAACACCAAGGCACCACCATCGAGAACCTCATCCCCGACCTCGAACACAACCACATGATCAACATCGCCTACTAGACAGAACGCAAGCGGCCCACTCTCAGTGGGCCGCTCTTTTGTTTCAACCTTGATTCGCAGTCAGCGGTGGCAAACCACGGTTGCCTGCCTACGGTTCAGTCGGCTAAAGGCCTACTTGAGATGCGATCTGCCCACGGTAGTAGACCCAGACGGTGCCACCAGAAAACCCGGCGGGGACGGGCAAGGGCGCCGAGAAGGTGCCGTCCGGGTAAACGGTGACCGGGACTATGGGAGCATCGTCATTGGGGAGCCCCATCGTGAAGTCTGCGGTTGTGGGCAACAGCGTAAAGCCGTCATAGGCGCGAATGGAGCCCGTTACTAGCTCGCCGGGCACGTACGGATCGAACTCGACAACTGGAGCGAAGAGCAGTTCGGGCTCTGACGGTGCAGGGTGGAAAAGGGGCGAGCGCACCGTTCCAGAGACGATCACTGGTAACCCGGTCGGACTTTCGACGTAGAAGTCAGGACCGAGTTCGGGTGATGGGAGTCGTGAGATTATTGGCCCGCCCAGTAGCCGGCCTTCGGCATCAACAATCCGGCCGTCGAGCGCCTCGATCTCGATGGGGATGCCACTATGGTAGTCCTCATTCAGGACTAGCGATCCACTCATCGGAAAGCGAGCCAGCTCAGGATCGTAACCTTGGTGATGGCGATAGACATAAAGCTTGTAGATCCCTGTTGGACTGCTGGCAGCCCTCCCGGCATCCGTAATGACGCGGAACGCGTAGGCGTCCTCCGGCAAGTCACGCAGTCTCGGGTCGGAGTTCTTAACCGTACTGTTGAGCCACTTATCCAAAGCCGAGGCATTGACGACAATCTCGGTGTCAGACCACGCGGTAATAGCTGCCACCGGGACTTCAATGCCAGCGTACTGCAGGCCCGACAAGCCTTGCTCGCGGCCGAACATGCTCCCGCGCAACCGATACTCAAGATCTATGGGCAAGTGGCCGTCCTCCCCGCGGAGGTCGGGGTAGAACCCTTCGGGCGAAACACTCGAGATGACCGGCGCTAAACCGATCCCGGTCGCCAAGGCCACCACCCCACCAGCGGGAACGGTGACGCTCGTGCCCGCACTAGTTATGGTCCCAATGGTCGCGTGAGCAGAGTACGTGCCGGCCGGCACGCGAGAGATCAAGAAATCCCCATCCGCATCAGTCAAGGCCAAGAAACTAGTGCCAGCCAAGTACGCCATCACGCCAGCGCCCTGACCCACCACCGAACCGCTCACCCCGCCCAACTCGAGCGCCTGGAGCTCCAGCCGTTCAGCCGTCAGTTTCCCGTCCGGGCCTTGCGTGACAGCAACACTCGCGAACGCGCCAATCGAGCCATCACTTGAGAGCAGTGAGTAGACGCCCGGGGAAGACACGTCGAACGCAAAACGCCCAAACTCGTCCGTGAAACTCATGCGAACTGCTTGCGACTCAAGCGCTGCTGGCTCTAGGTTGCCGCTACGGTTGAGCTCCACCTGCTGACCAACGACGGGCTCGCCAGCAGCGTCCGTGAGGACTCCGACGATCACGCCCGCAAGATCCACGGGAGGCGCGGGTGGGTCCTCCGGGCCGTCGGCATCTTTCGGATCCGTGCAGGCTGCCAGGATCAAGAGTGCAGCGAACAGCAAGAGAGGACGAAAGCGCTTCATGATCAACCCCCAATTTCTGCGAGCACAATAGCGGCGCGCAATCGATGATTACGACATCCTAACCGGCACCACGCTCGATCCGCCGCGCCAACACATCACGCAAGGCAGGCGCCACCAGTTGCCGCCCTAACCAAACCGACGCAGGCAACCTGGAATCGCGCCCCAACAAGAATCGATACACCCCAGAGCGGCCCACTCTCGGTGGGCCGCTCTCTTGTTTCAGGAAAGAGAGCACGCTGCGCGAGCACGCATGCAGGCACGGGCGAGCCCCAAGGCCCCGAACGAACCCACAACCCCACAACCCCACCCACAACGAGGCAACCCCGATCCGAGGACCGGAAGTAAGCGCCCCATCCGGGGCGCAGGCAAGAGGGCATGCAGACAGACTTCGCGACCCTCAGCAAGACCGCCACCGCCCTCAAGAGCGAACGCGAGCAGAAGCAGAAGGCGTACCGAGAAGCCTGCTGCACCGGCGACCCACGCATCGCGCTCGCGGCCAAGGCCGAAGCCACCCGAGCAGACAAGAAGTACCAGCAAGCCGTGCGTGTCGCCATCGGCGGCATCAAACGCATCGCCCGCCGTGGCCCAGACCGCAGCAATCAGCGATAGAGGCAAGCGCGATACGCGCCGTTACCAACGCCGTTACCACCCCCTCGGTTTTCTATGTGACCTTTGATTACGTCCGAGGGGAAGAAGCGGCCTACGGCCGCACCGCAGAAGCACCAAGAACAGAAAACCCCCTCGGAGGACAACGCATGCCCACCACGCTCACGCTCGCCATCATCCTCGCGCTCCTCATCTACGCGCACCGCATCGACACCGAGCGCCGGCAACTCCGCGCCCAAAACCATCACGCGGCCCTAACCAGGCGCCTAGCCGCCCTGCAAGAAGCCCTACCGCGCATCGAAACCCAGTACGGACCCAACAGCGCTAGCGCCCGCTACCTGCGCGCCACCCAGTACCTCACCAGCCTCGAACTCCGCCACCTCACCCCGCGACCAACCGGCCGCGTCGCCCTCGGAGGCAACCGATGAGACGACTCACCCACACCTTCGCCCTACTCCTGGTGCTCGCGCTCATCAGCTTCGCCGCTGCGCAAGGCCCCCGCATCACCGGCATCGCCTACGCCCACGTCAGCCTCAGCATCCAGTTCGGCGACGGCAACGCCCCCACCTACCAGCTCGAAGGCAGCATCTTCCCCCGCGTCGAGATGGAACAGATCTGCACCCAGCAAAAATGCGTCAGCGGCATGGCCACCCCCTTCGGGTACTGGTACGACCCCTACCACTTCGCCAACAACCCCGCCTACCACGCCGAAGAGATCCAGCACATCCGCCAATGGGAAGCCCTAGGCCCCGCGTTCCTCATCGCCTACCTCGGCACCTTCGGTGAGCCGTTCGAGCCCTACCCCACCCGCAACCTCGTAACGATCGCCGCCAACAAACCACACAACGAGTGGTACCGACCCGAGAACATGTGGGAGCCGCCCGCCGACATGCAGCGCTCCTTCCCGCAGTTCCGCATCGCCTGGGGCGGCCAGCAGGAGAATCCCACCGCCACCTTCATGGCCGGCTACGCAGACCTCGGCACCAACATCATCGCCGCCATCCAAGGCAACCCCACCCCGCAACTCGGCAACGAGACCATCATCGCCACCACCACCCCACCCACCCCCTACCAGATCGCCCTCGAACAACTCGATGGCCCCGACTACCTCGCCAGCAACGAGTAACCCGCAGCACAGCCTGTAGCGCCTGGCCGGCCCACCCCGAGTGGGCCGGTTCCCTTTCGTGAGGCAGGCGCCGTTCCTGCACCCTTCCGATCCCGAAAGAAGCCCGCCCCATGAGGGCGGGCAGTCGGTTTGGGCAATCGCGCTAGAGCGCGGGAGGGAGAACCGGCTTGCAACCCACCGACAACAAACTCGCGTACGAGTACCTCAAGCCCGTCGTTCACGACTACCGCGAGGAGCAGTTCGGCCAGCACCGCGGCAAGGCGTTCGCCCACTACCAGGAGCACGAAGACGGCACGCGCACCGTCACGCTCCCCAGCGGCGACCAGTTCCACCGCAACCAGCAAGGGCTCCTCAGCCTCGCCCTTGTCGGGTACGACGGCCGCACCCGCACCGGCAACTACCCCATGTTCGTCAACCCCCGCACCCGCTACTGGCACAACATCCTCACCGCCTACCACCGCAAGGTCATCAACGACGTCCTCGAGGTGGTCAGGGAGCACCACGGTGACGCCGACACGGAACTCACCGAAGCTGTGGCGGTGGCCGCGCACCGGCACGCTCACCGCATCCACGGCGGCATCGTCCAACCCGGCCCCTACAAGCAGCGCGCCAGGCACCTCGCCAAGAACCTCTACAAGCTCACCGACCCCGACCTCTTCAGCCTCATGCTCAAGGTCACCAGCGGCTACCAGCGCGCCAGCTACCACTACAACCTCATCGCCGCCCTACAAGACCCCCACGGCGTCCCCAAGAGCGTCCTCGCCGCCTACATCAGTCTCAGCGAACGCGACCCCGAACCGACCGAACTAGCACCCCGGCACGACGCCATCCAAGTCACCCAGGTCGTCAGGAGCCTGCTCGAGCAGCAGAGCGCGGCGGGCCTACCCAGGCGCGCGTGGCGCTACCTGCTGCGCATGCGCCCCCGCGACGTCGCCTACCTCATCAAGTACGTCGGTGACAGCGCCAGCGAGCTGCTCACTGACCTCGCCGACACCGGCGAGATGCCCCGCCAATCCGCCCTGCACCACCTCGTCACCACCTACATGCGCTTAGAGCAACTCATGGGTGAGGCGCCCCGGCTGCGTTTCACGCAGTACGCCCGCGTGCTCGCGCGCGAAACGCACAAGAAGCGCGGCATCCGCGCCTTCATCGCCGACATCGCGCGCGCCAACCTCATCACCGACTGGCTCGCCACCAACCCCAACCTCACCGCAGCCGAAGGCGCCCTACCCCTCGCCTGGTGGCGCGCCCAAGCCCAGGCGTGGCACGACGACCCCGACGGCCCCGTGCAGCTCGCGCGGCGCCGCGCCGAACAACAGAACCGCCGCTTCCGCGAACAACAAGCCTGGATGGCGCCCCTGCACGCCCAGCACGCCAGCGAGCGCGCCGCGCTCCGCCAGGCCATAGGCGGCTACGACTTCGCCTTCACCACCTTCCAGCACGAAGGCGTCACCGCTAGGGCGCTCACCACCCCGGAAGCGCTCGAGACCGAGGGCGACGAGCTGGAGCACTGCGTCGGCGGGTACGACTTCATCTGCATCCGCGGAGGCAGCCGCATCTTCGCCCTCGAAGGCCACGGCGCCCGCAGCACCCTCGAGCTCTCCTACGACCCGCACCGCAGCACATGGCGCATCCAGCAGCTCTTCGCCAAGCGCAACAGCACCCCGGCCGCCACGCACCAGCAGGCGGCCAAGGCGATAGAGCGCGCTTACAACGAGCAGCACCCGCGCACGCACGCCGACCCGTTCGCGGGGCTCCGGCAGCGCCAGGCGCGCGAGGAAGCCGAACGCAGGCGCGCCTACCAGCCCGGCCGCGACCCCAACGAGGCGCTACCCGAGCCCGACAAGAGCCACGGCTACCGCCAGGCGGCCCCAGTAGCGGCAGGACACGAGTTCCCGTTCTAGACCGCCTCGGCCCGCACTCCCACACGGGTGCGGGCCGGCGCCACAACCCCAGAAGTAAGCGCTAACGCGCAGAAGAGAGCGCAGCAAGGCCCGGGTGATACCAACACACCGCGTACGCGAGCACCACCCCTCGGGGGTGGTCGGGGCGAGCCCAGGTGGGGGTAGGCCCCCCTCGCCCCTAGCGACTGGGTCCGGTGAGCCGGCGGGGGAGACCCCGGCTGGCCACCGGCCCAGAAGTAAGCGCTACGCGCAGAAGAACTGCAGCAAGTGAGTGAAGGAGGGAACGGCCCGAAACAGAGTCGCAAGCCAGTCAGTCGCAGCACCCAACGAGTCCCATTCAGCCGAGATCGGCACCCACTCCCCAGCACGAAAGGCAAACCACATGCGTAACGTAGCCACCGTTCAACTCATCGGCAGCACCATCAAGAACACCCTCCGCCACACAGCCAACGGCTTCCCCGTCCTCGACGTCACCGTCGCCGGCAACGCCCCCAGCGCCGACGGCGAGAAAACCAAGGCCTACTACCAGCAGGTCCAGGTGCTCGGCAAGTACGCCGAGACCCTCGCGCAAGTGCTCGTCAACGGCATGGCCGTAGCCGTCCTCGGCCAGCTCTCCTTCCAGTCCTGGGAGAAAGACGGCAAGCGCAACAGCGCCGTGCGCATCACCGCCGACAGCTTCGTGATCCTCGACGGCGAGCACGAGACCATCGCCGACGCCAAGGGCCAGGAGCGCCTCATGAACGGGCAGAACCGCGCCACGCTGCTCGGCAACCTCACGCGCGACGCCGAGCTGCGCTACACGCCCAACGGGCACGCCGTCGCTCGCTTCAGCGTCGCCGTCAACCGCCGCCGCGGCGACCAGGAAGAAGTCGGCTTCTACGACGTCACCGCCTGGAACGAGCTCGCCGAACAGGTCGGCAGCCTCAAGAAGGGCATGCCGGTGCTGGTCGAGGCCGCCATCAGCAACGACAACTGGACCGACAAGGAAGGCAACAAGCGCTACGCCACGCGCTTCGACGCCGCCACCGTCCAGACCCTCCGCCGCCCCGCCGGCGCCGAACGCGACGAAGACACCGTCGAAACCGCCAAAACCCAGAATGTTCCGGCGCCCGAACCCAGCTTCGACGACCTCGGACCAGCCGAAGAGCTCCCCTTCTAGGAGTCAGTAACCGCGTCTAGGACGCGAAAAGTGACCTTACCCCCGCCCGAGTGGCGGGGGTACGCTTGCGTACCCCCGCAGCCCCAACGGGGCCGGAACCGCAGCCCGTTCGAGCCGGGCGGAACGCCCCCGTGTCACCACTGCCCCCCCACGCCTTGAAACGCCCAGCCAAAACATGAGAAACTGATAAGCATATGAAGAGATACCGCGTGCGCGCCACCTGCGTGCAGACCTACACGCAGTTCTACACAACGGGATCAAGAGCTGCTGTGCCTCTTTGCCTGATTTGCGCCTGAGACGCCATCAAACATGAGAGGCAGAATTACTTCAGAAGCGCAGAAAGCCTAGGTGCACAGCGTTGAAAGTGGCCCGCTGCCTGACGAATACCTGCGGTTGGGATTATCGAATCAGATCCTGCGTATCCTTTCGTCGGGTAGCTTCCTTTGCTTTTCGGCCTGGTTCGCGCAGGTATGGCGGTACTCGCATTCCTGGCACGGGACTTTAGAGCAGAAGGCCGTAGGGTCGGATATGGGCAGGGGCATTTCAATGCCTTCGGCCATCATTTCGCTAATGACGTCCTGCACGAAGTCACGCGCAAGTTGATAGACACGTGTCTGTAAGCCTCCCGGCCATAAACGGGGTCGCTCCTCGACGTTTGGGGCGATCAGATAGTGTTGCCTAAGCGCTCGACCGATCCACTTTGGCCGCCGCCAAGTGGGTATATCGGTTGTGCTCTCTGCGCCCCAGTGCTTGTCGCCTACTAGGCGTTCCATCTCCAACAAGATCTCTTGCATGCTCACGCGGTCGTAGTACCCACGCCGGACTAGGCTCTCCACGGCGGCCGAAAGGAGCTCATCGTCGCTATCAATCTGGTCTTGGACACCGCCTTGGGCGTCAAACGCTGCCTCGAGCCGCAACGCCATCGCCACATCCCCTATTACGCTTGCGATGGTGCGGAGAGGGGCAGCGATTTCGTCGGCACGGTTTGTGTGACGTGAATAGTTAGCTTGATAAGTCCGATCAATGAGGGTCGCGCATTCCATCGCCCAGATGTGGAGCTCGTCCCGAATCTTGGCCAGTATTTCGGCCTCGTCTTCATCAGCGGTGGTGAACTCTCGCAATTCCGTCGCGACGCGATTAGGGTCAATTTTTCGTGTGCGAACAACCAGCATGCGGCTGCCGAGGATGTCGTCAACGCCTGCTGTGTTTGTCAACACCTTGATGCCGTAGAAGTCTAGTGTTTCGATTCTTGCCCCGTTGCGGTCCAAAATCGTCAGGGACTTACGACTGGTTGCTTGCTTGTAACTAACCTTGAGCTGTTGAATAAGTTCGCTGAACTCCGCCCCGCGCGAGCGCTGTCCAATCGCCTCAAGGTCATCGAAGGCAACGAGGCCGTTGGTCAAATCAACAACACGCGCTGCAGTCGCAGCGGAGGTCTGGCCTGTGACGACAACTCCGTTAGCGGCTAGTTCAGCCATGCGGGCCGCAAGTTCGGATTTTCCTGATCCCGCCGCTCCATTGATCAACACCAGCGGAACGGCGCCGAATACGCGCTGAACGTAGCTGGCGAGGACGACGTAGGCGAGTAACGCGTAGTCATGCTCGTAAGGGAGAATGATGGCGCGCCGGAGCTGCCGCTCGACCTCATTGAGGAGGTGCGCAGGTGAATGGGAGAGGCCGGAACGACCATCCTTGCGCGCTTGGCGGAATCGGTTGATAGCTGGTAGGCGGAAGGACTGGCGGTCGGGATCGGCTACTGGCCGGCGACGTACGTAGGTTCCATCTCCCAAGGCAAGCACCCTGTCCGCCAGCGGAGTGCCTTCAGGCGCAGGCAGGTAACGCACGCTAAACGCCTGGCCATCAGAGCGAAGCACTAGGGTCTCGTACTTATGGTGCTCTTGCCTTTTCTCGTCGATGCTCTTTGAGAGAACTCGGTAGGGGTAGTAGAGGTGCCCCCGAGTCCAAGCGCCGTTGATTTCAACGGCTTCAGCGGCGTAGTAGCCAGGTGCATTAGCAGCATGGGGGGCGGCCGCCGCCACAAGCGGCTCATCTTGTGCTGGCGCCGCTTCAAGGAGCGCCACGAACTCCCTAGCGCTCATGCCCCTGTTGAGCCAATCGGTCCAGTCCTTATAGCCATCTGAGGGGCGGGCGCGTAATACTTCTCGGTGGACAAGCTGCCGGACCCGTGATGCGATCTCGTCACCGACCTTGTCAGCATCCTGCCCTAGATAAACGCGCCTCCAGCCCGAGAAGAACTTAGGTTGCTCCCATTCCGATGGGATTACGGATCCGTGCGTGCTGGTGATGATGGCTAGGCTGAGCTCGAGCTCGGTATCTTGGATTTTCTGCCAGACTCGCCAAGCATCGCGCGCGCCTTCAACGATTAGGAGGTCCTGCCGACCTTCGGAAGGGGTCGCCCAGTAGGTGGTGGCTTTGCCCTTCGCCCAATCCTTGCGGCGCTTCTCTTCTGGCTTGTCCTCGTCGACGCCGGTCGTGACGCCAGGAATCCGCGAATTCAGGTAGCGGCCGCGGACCGCGCCGTCATGGGAGAAAAGTGGGAAGGAGAGCGCGTTCCCAATGTCTTGGATGCTGTAAAGGCCCAGCCGAAAATGTTGGATCGTCGCATCCGTCAACTGCCGGGCGTGCAGCCAGGCCATGGCCTCCGGACACCTTAGAAGCAGCTTCTGGCGTGCCGCTAGATGTCGTTCATTCGCGATGCTAACGACCTTTCCCTCTGTGGTTACTGGGAGGGGGAGGCTTACCGTGCTCGCTATGGTCGCCTCTAAAAGAACGTTGTCTCGTGGCGTTAAGGCAGGTTCAATATGCCGACCCGAAGACTCTGTGGCCTGGAGGTGATTGTTAACCCTGAGAACGGTGCTCGGAGCGTGGCCCGCGGCTGAGATGTGTCGGGACGCCGACACGTGATTACCTGCATCGTGGCTCACTCCCAGCCAATCGGAGGACCACTTCAGGGCTTCGGGAAACGTGAGATTGTAAAACCGCTGGACTAAGGTGAGTACGTCGCCCCGGTCGTTGTCGGGGTTGGCATGGTCGATCCATAATCCAGGTTCGTCACCTGTGGCCCGAACTGCCAAACTTGAGCCAGGCTCACCGTTGAGGTTACCAACTCGCCACGTGTTGCCCGTTCGCTTGGCCGAAGGGAACAGGTGCAGAACAAGTTCATCAATTCGAACCTGCAGGAGCTGCTTGATTTCGCCAGAAGTCAGAGAGCGCTTCACGCTTGCCTTCGTTCTGACGCCAGGGGAGCGATGGCGCTACGGGCTGAATCGTGCGCATCCTCCGCACGAAAGTGCCCGTAGACCTTGCGAATCATCAGTTCGCTATCAAGCAGCAGCGAGGCCGCAACTTGAACAGGGCGTTCCCGGGCGTTCTTCATCGCGTGAGTGGCAACTAGCACCCGATACGCGTGAAAAACCCAAGCTCGTGAAAGCCCCAGTGGCTGAACGAGGTGGCGCTCTTGAAACCTCACGAGTCGGTGGCGCATTGACCCAACATTGGTGGCAGAAAACAGGTGTCTGTCGGTGGAGTCTACTATCTGTGGCCGCACTTCTTGCAGGTATGAAGTAATGAGGTCGCCAAGAAACGCTGGCAGGTTGTAGACGTAGCGAGGCGGATCCAAATCTCGAATTTCCAGCGAGGTTTCCTGGTTCTTTAGCCCAGAAGTTGGAACAATAATTGCGTACTGACTCAGGTTAGGGCCAGGGGCGACATCATAGACATGCAGCGCATCTGCAGGCGGGTTGTCGGGAATCAATCCCTGGGTCAAGTGCATCATGGGCCAGTGTTTGGCCCTGAGTGGGAAAGCACATAGGAGCTCGCTTAGCACTACCATTTCGAATGTCGAGAGCTGTTCCTCCGTCCGCAAAGCACTGATGTCTTCGAGTATTTCGCGGTGGAGTTCGCGTATAGGGTCTAGGGGTCGTGGGTGATCCAGGAGGGGCCGAACGCGTTTCATGGCATTCTGCGCTATCTCCTGGTGGCGTAGTTGAACGCGCTCGATTGAGTCATCCACGCGCTCGAGCCATTCCCTCGTCTCTCGCACCATCCACGCTTCCAGGCTCCAGTCGGATTTCACGACGCCCTCCTAAGTTCACCGCGTTGTCTTGCTTTCTCGAGTTCTTGCATCAAGGCGCTCTGCTCCTCGGCGGCAGCCTTCAGATACCGTTCGTGTCGCGAGTAATACGGCTGTTGGTACCTCTCGGGGATGCGATGGATGAGCTCTAAGTGTTGGGTGAGATAGCCCGTGTCGGGGTGAACCAGCGATTTCAATTGTTGGATCATCACTACCGACGCATGCGTGGGGGCTTTTGATCTGACCGTCATACGCCAGGTCACGTAATCCTCTACGAGCGAAGGAACGGCTAGCAAGCCAAGTGTCAGTTCTTCTGTCGCGCCTCCGGCTCCAATGAGCATCTGCGACTGAGGGCTCCGGCCGTGCTCCGTGCGGTATTGCTCTTCGGACGGCAGAACATACCAACCAAAGAACATCCCCAAGTTCTCTTCCCAGAGTCGGCGCGATGCCTCACGCCTCAAGCGGCCACGGCCATGGCGTTGCTGATGGTTCGGCAACACGGGTCGCGTCTTGTAGGCAAAGAAGTCGCCCACTTCTCGCTGGAGTCGGTCTGGAAAATCTTCTCGAGGCAAACTGTAGGGATGATCCTGAGCTGCCCGCCGATGTCGGTACACATCATCCAAAATCTCGGCGGCGTGGCGAGCGATCAGGGAGTCCTGTTCTTGGGGCGGTAATGCTGGAAAATCACTAGGCAGTCGCCACCGCATTCTGGATAGCAGTGCGTTACTACGTTGAATCTCTTCCGGCAACCGTGACCGAGGGCAAAACGCATCGTCACGTATCTCCCGGTGCAGGTGGTTGGATAGAGTACCGACTGGAAGCTCGAGCGCTTGTTCTAACTTTGTTACCTGTATGCGGGACGTTGGGTACCTATTCCCGTTAGCCCAGTTGGTCACCGTGTTTGGGGACAGGCCAGCCTTGAGGGCAAGTTGGCGCTTGGAGATACCCAGACGCTGCACGCCTTCGTTTATGGCCCTCTGTGTGCGCTCGCGGGGATCTCCCGGCAGGCCCTGAGCCTGGAGTAGCTTCACGTAGGTGGTCTGCCACCAACGCAGGTAGGTGCGGCTCGCACGGGCAGTTGAAGCTGCCTTGTGCTTTAGCCATGACTCAATCTGTGGTTCGTTGAAGAGTTCTCGCCCAATTGGGCTCTCTTGGGTTAAACCCAAATGGGGCAAATAGCCCGAGCGTCCGGCCAATCCACTGCGGCGGTTAACGTACTGCTGCCTGTCCTCGGATTGCGCTCGCCCAAGCTCGATTAGGTCCTGGTAGGTAAGTGACATGATTAGCCACTCCCAGCCAGGCTGCAAGACATGCCTGTCTGGACCTTTTGCGCTGAGAGATTATCGAAAACCCCGCTCTCCAAGGTTTTCATGTGCTCGATGTTTGTTCCTACGATCGACGATAGGTGCAAGGCGGTTCCCCAAGGCGCAACGCGTGCGCTTGCATTTGACGGTGTCCATTGGGCAGACTGGGGAACGAAACCCGCTGGCGAGGTGGTTTCGAAGGGCGCGCTCGGTGTTACAGCACCGGGCGCGTTTCCGCGCAATTGGACGAATCAGCTTTCTACGTTCTGCGTGGTCACTAGCAATCTCAGTCCAGAGTCAGTCACCTCCTGGATTTAGCTCCGGCCACCCACGAATCACGAGGCTCCCGGAATCTCTAAATCTATATCTAAGGTTATCGCAATTGTAGAAGTTGCCTGAAAGTTTCCTTACCTTGCCGCCAAGCTCATCTAAAGCATCCTTCCCATCGCATAGCCCTGAGCACAGGTTTTCGAATGGCTGGCAGGAATCTTTCACCCGCCGGCTGTCCACCTGCGCTGACACTGAGTACTGTGGATGGGCTTCACGGCGTATGGGGAGCCCCACTAGAGAACCTTCACCTAGCTCGCGCGGGATGCTTGAAATGTTTCAAGGTCAAGCGCACTAGAGGGTACGCGTTCGGGGTAACGCTCTATTAGCACTCTGGTCCGGTAGGTTTCGAAAGCCGGACCTCTCCACTCATTCTGCTCCAGCATGGGGAAGATCAGCCTTGCTGGTGGCTGATTCCTCAGCGTTTCCTTCACCAGCGCTACTACCTGTTCTCGATCAAGTTCCTCTGCCGCTTGAATCTCATC
This sequence comes from uncultured Trueperaceae bacterium, assembly GCA_937907415.1. Next base: position 4,627 of record CALCHY010000314.1, on the reverse strand, counting down.
GGCCACCTCCCGCCGGTGAGCTTCCCAAGCCTCCAACCAGTCATCGTTGTCAGAACCAGGGGAGACCCGCTCTTTACGCTGTTTTTTCACTTCTCTCGTTAGGGCCTCTTGGCGCGCGGTTCCATCCTTTAGAATCGCGCGCAGGAACCCACCTGGGCGCTTGAGGACCCCTTCCTTCTGCTTGCGCTCGGTGATCACTAGCGCCGCCTCCACAACGGGGTGGGAATGCTCCTCTATCAGCTTGACGGCATTTCCAGTGAATCCAATACTCTGGAGGCGCTCGGCAATGCGCTGCTGTTCTGGGCGCGCGTCGCCTTCGAAGAGTGGGGGTTGGATGCCTAGGTGGGGGATTGGTTTGGCCACTTCCACGTGGAAGCTCACTTTGCCGATTTTGCGGCCGACCCGCACTCCTTTGAACGTCGCAACAAGGCTTCCATGCGCCTTGAACGCCTTGAGGGCAACCTGTAGTTGTTTTCGAAAGTCTCGCCAGTCCTGGTACCGCTCCCGCACCCACGCGCCTCTCTTGTCGCGCTCTACCAGACCGAGGGCGAACTTCAGTTCCAAGAGTTCCACTTCGATGGTAGGGCGCCGCCCTGCCATCGACACGTGCCAGAGGACCTCGTAGAGGCGCGCCGCGAACATAGACGGCATCTGAAGGACGTCGTGAATGGGGAGGACGGCGTAATGCGATCGCAGGTTAGTTATCCAAGGCCGTAGTTCCTCGTTGAACACAATTCGAATATAAGAGTAGCCGTAATCACTGTCTTCGACCGGAACATAGCGGAGGTGCCGCAGCCAAGGGTAGATGTCGAAGCCCCCATCATCCCGAGGAATAATCACGGTTCTCGTAGGCAGTGTTTCACCAGCTCGCCTAGCACGGTGATAGGGGTTCTCAATTCCGTGTTCTTCGAAAGCGCGCAGCGGAATTATGGCCTCAAGGCTGGGTTTCTCCGAAGTGTGGTCGATGCACGCAAGCGCCAGCACGATTAGGCGTTTCTCGAACAAATCCAATCCTTGGGCAGACCGTCCAATCGCGTTAGCCTGGCGGTACAATTCGTTATTACGCCGGAATGCTTGAAGGTCACCCGTCTGAACCTGCGTAGTGGAACGCGCTGAGGACGTCTCGCTCATGGTCAAGGGATTCTACCCCGAAGTGTGGAATCGATTCATTAGGGGGTTCCCCCTTTGTGGTGGCGGAACCTAACCGCAGAATCGTTCCCCCTTCTGGCGCAATAATCTCCCCCCTTAAGCGCAGAATGCTCCCCCCTAAACGCAAAACGCTCCCCCCGAGCACGCAGAAGCCTCCCCCCTTTAGCGCATAATTGCTCCCCCTCTGGCGCATAATCCTCCCCCCTAAAATCGAGTTTCTTGCGTCCTAAACGTTGTATTGATCGTGGCAACTTAGAACTACGTAAGAAAGATGCAACAGGTGAGGGGGCGGAAGACCAACATCAGAAGGGTGGTGAGGTTCGTTTCAAGTAGGACCCGGTAGGAGGGTCGAGGCTCTAGAAAGGGGGGAGGAATATGCGTTACCTGAAATCTTAAAGCGGAAAATCACTAGCTGCCAATCAGTCAGTGAGTGGCAGCGACGTGTTGAGAAGTGAGCTGATTCCGAAAGGGGGGAGGTTATTGCGCTCTCGACAACTTCCCGGGGTCCTCTTAGTAGCTATTGCGGCGACCGGATCTGCGCAGAGCATGCCCATACGGCTAGCCGGCCACATGGAGAGGGTGTTGCAAGATAGGAAAGCCCCGGGCTTCTTCGCGACCGTGATGGCCGGAGAGGAAGGATCCGGGGTCTAGAATTGCAGTATAGGCAGATGCTCCTGCCAGAGGGAAGGATGTTGTGGTGGTCGAGGAGATTCGCGAAGGCCTGAGGCAGCTGTCAGGCGGCGACGAGGCGAGCGTGGACTTGTGGCTTGCAACGCCGCATCCGGCGCTGGACGGCGACACGCCGCAGTCACTCATCGACGCTGGCGAGGGCGAGATCGTGCTGGAACTAGTCGAGCACATCCTGTCGGGTGCGCCCGCTTGAGTCGCTGCCTAGACTCTCTAGGCGCGAGCCAAGTTGTCGACCAGACGCCGCATGTGCCGGATTAGCGTGCGGCATGTCTCTCGAGGATCTGATCATCGCCCACACGGTTGTGAGCTGGTTGTTACCGGACGAACTCGAGGCCCTCGCGGATCTGCTGGGGCACATGCCGCTGCCGGCGCCGGAGGGGTGCGTCGTGCCGCTGGCGGAGTTCAGGCGCCTGGTGGCGGCGGAGTTCGGTGAAGGAAGTATGGCTGTGAGGCAGCTGGATTCGTTGTTACTGTGATGCGAGCGGCCCGTCGTTCCCCCACGGCGGGCCGCGCCTTAGTTCCGGTGAGGCCTGGCGCCGGTAGGGGAGGGACCGAGGTGGGTGATTCGAAGAACTTGCGGTCGGTGAGCGTGAGCGAGATGAAGGCGCAGTTCTCGAAGATGTTGGACGCGGTCGAGGCAGGCGAGACGCTCATCATCACGCGCTACGGCGAGCCGGTCGCGTGGCTGGAGCCCGCGGTGCGCACAGGCACCGCGCAGGTTGTGCGTGCCGGTGACGACGAGGGGTCGGGAGGCGCGGCGTGAAGCGAGAGGACGACACAGATGTCACCGAGGGTAGCGGCAACGTCTTCGTTGACCTGGGCCTACCCGATCCCGAGGAGCGCTTGGCCAAGGCGCGCTTGGCGAGCCGCATCCTGGACGCGATCGAGGCGCGCGGCTGGACTACCGAGCAGGTTCCTGAGGCGCTCTCCTTGAGCGAGGCGGAGGTTTCCCGGCTCCTGGCCGGCAGGCTCAAGGGCTTCAGCGTCGAGCGGTTGACGGGGCTCTTAACGGTTGTAGAAAGCGCCGGCTAGGCGTCGTCGGTCTCCTGGTGGAAGCCGCGCACGTACCAGCCGAGCTGGCGGGCTTCCTGAGCGACAGTGTCGTGCCAGGCGCTCCAGTCGGTGGCGGGCCCGCCTGAGGCGGGCGCCCAGACGTCGGTGGGTTGCGCGACAAAGTACTGGACGGTGAGTGTCACTTCTTCGCCGTCGCGCGTACCGGTGATGGTGACGGCGTTGGGCTGTCGATGGAAGGTGGCGGGGTCGAGGCCTTCGAGGAGGACGCGCGCTTCGTGACGCAGTTCGTCTAGGCTAGCGATCTCACGAGTGACCTGCTGGGCGCCTGAGCCGCGGCGGACGACGCGGTAGAAGTGCTCCGCTTGTGTGTTGACGTCCTCGCACGGATTGTCAGGGGTCGTGCCGTTCATCGCTCCGCCTCCTGCCTGGCTTCCGATCAGGTTCGAGCATGTCACGGATTCCTCCTCGCGCACGGAGGATATTAGGCGCGTTCGCCCGTCCCTGTTCACCGTGACCCGATTTTCCGGGTGCGGTGCTGAGGTGGCGTGCTCTTCTTAGGTTTGGGTTGCTGAATAAAGTCGTGGCCCGCGACCGAGGTCTGCGGGCCACTGCCTCTTGCGAGGTTCATACCCGAGGTTCATCACCGACCGTTGGTCGGGAGAGGAATAGCCCCGGGACTCCAAGGCCATGTTAGCGCAGCTAATGGTTGAGGCGGAAGCCTTGGGGCGCGGGTGGCGTGAGGAGGTCGCGAGTAACTGCCTGCGGCGTTAATCCGAGTGTCGGCAGGCCGTTGCGGGCGATCGTGTCGAGCACCCAGTTGAGCGCCTTACTGTCATGGCGGTGGATGTCGAGGTGTCCCTCATCGGTCTGGAAGATGCCTGTGAGACCAACGGCGTTGCCGCTGGTGCCGTTCGGCCGGTGGTTAGGGTCGTCGTCTGCCACGGCGCTTGGAAGGCCTATGCCGTTACTGGCGACTTCGATCGACCACCAGACGTTCCACGGCACCACGTCGCTTATGTCCTCCTGGCCTACGCCCGGCACGTACAGCGAGTCGCAGGCGGCTCCAAGGATGTTCAGGGGCCTGGGGAAGTTCTCTTGGTGGCCGTAGGCGTCGCTGAACTGGCCGGTGCGGATGTGGTCGCCGTCCCACAGGGCGCAGACGGCGTCTAGGTAGAGACCGTAGGCGAACTCTATTTCGGGATGGTCCCAAGCCAGCAGGCTCATGAACTGGTTGCCGTGTGAGTGCGCCACCAGCACCACGCGCGTTGGGTTGCGAAAGTCGCGGATCCACTCGTCGCGCACGAACTCCAGCAGGGCATCGGCCGACCTGTAGCCGGGCCCATAGGTGGCGCTGTCGTGCAGGTGAGAGCGGAAGCTGAACGCCATGGTGGTGTGGCCGAGCTGATGGAACGTGCGCTCGATCGCCTGCAAGGTTCCTGGGTCTTCGGACAGGTAAGCGCGGTTCTGAGCTGGCGCGCTGCATTTCGGGAAGATGCCGCATCGGCCCGCGAAGCCGATTATCGCTACGTCAGGCGCCTCGCTGGGGCGGTAGTCGTTGGTCGCCGTGACCGTCACGCGGGCGCTCACCTCGTGCAGGCCGTCCGATACGAGGACTGTGACCTCGTACGAGCCCGCCTCGTAGAAGGTGATGGTCAGCGTTGGGCTGAGGGCGTCGGCCACTTGCTCGCCGTTGACGTGCCAGGCGTATGTAAGCCGGTTGGCGTCTTGGTCGCTGGCGTTAGCTTGGAAGGTCACGTCGAATGCCGCTTCGCCC
>CALCHY010000313.1 GCA_937907415.1 uncultured Trueperaceae bacterium | reverse complement strand
CCACTAGAAGACGAGGTTTCGGACAACCTTCAGCATGCCGCTACCGTGTTGCGCGGTCTGGGCGCCACTGTGCTTGAGGTTCGCCTCCCGCACGCCGCCGCTAGTGAGGTGCTAGGCGGCGTGATTACGCACGTCGACAACTTCGGGAAGTACCGCTTCCTGCTCGAGCGCGGCGCGAAGCTTGGGAAGTTCGTCCACGAACTACTCCTGGCGGCCGAACTCTATCCTGCAGCAACTTATCGCCTCGCCCAACAACTGAGGCAGCTCATGTTGGAAGACGTCGAGGCCGCCCACGCGCAGGTCGATGTGATGCTCACCCCGGTGACGCCCTACCGCGCGGCGCTCCTCAGCCAAACCGAACTACGCATCGGCAACACGACCGTGAACCCCAGAACAGGCCAGGGTCGGTTCACCCGCCTGAGCAACCTGACGGGTTATCCGAGCCTGAGCGTGCCAACGGGCCTTGACTCCAACGGGATGCCCTTGGCCGTTCAGATTCACGGACGTCCCTACGAGGAGGACATCCTCCTCTCAGCAGCACGCGCCATCGAACTCAACAACCCGCAGCGCTCCTCGCGCCCTAGATTCCACGCCTGAGACCTCAGACAACAAGAACGGACGATCACCATGCTTCTCAACGCCGACAAAGCTCGCCAACTGATGCACGAAGATGGTCTAGACGCGCTAGTTCTCGCTTACACGGAGAACGTCATCGTGTTCACCGACTTCATGCACGTGAACAGCAACCGCATCAAGCCGCGCCTCTATTACGTCGTCTTCTTCGCGGACCCGGCGCGGGAGGCCGTCTTCCTGGTGCCACACCAGGACTTCGACGATGCTCGCCGTCATACCTGGATCAAGGACGTCCGCCCAACCGCGGAGTACGTGTTCCCAGGCAGGCCTAACGTGATCGTAGACAAGGTTGCTGCCGTCTGCGGAATCGTCAGCGATGCCGGCCTTGGTGGGGGAACCATCGGTTTCGAGAACGCCTCACTGCCGTACGACGTCTTCGCTGCGCTCAGCACGGGTCTGCCGGACGCGACGTTCAAGCCTGCAAGCGTGCTTCTTTCGAGGCTTAGGGCCACGAAGAGCGCAGAGGAGCTCGTCCGGCTCCGTAAGGCCATGGACGCCACTCAGGCTGGCGCCCGCGCCATCATGAACAACATCCGCGCTGGCATCACGGAGCAAGAGCTGGCAGCGCTAGCGAAACAAGCGTGCTTAGACGCTGGCGGCGAGTACGTCGACTTCCTCATCGTTGGCGCGGCAGAGAACGGCGCCATCGTGCACGGCACGCCGACAGATTATGCGCTCAAGGATGGCGACATCGTTCGCTTCGACCTCGGCGCCGTCTATGGCTCGTATCCGGGTGACTTCGCGAGAACTTACGTGGTCGGCGCCAACCCACGCCCCCAGGACGCCATGCACTACGAGGCAGTGCGCGCCGCGGTCGAGGCCGGGATAGCGGCCGTCAAGCCAGGCACCACTGCAGGCGAGGTTTACGACGCTATGCTCCGTGCGGGCCAAGCCATCGACCCTGAGCTGTACCGCGAGCATGCCGGCCACGGCGTGGGCCTCGAGATCCACGAGGAACCCATGATCTACCGCGGCTCCACCTTCGTGCTAGAAGCTGGCATGGTCGTGATGATCGAGTGCGGGCGCTACATCCTCGGTCAAGGCGGTTATCAGCTTGAGGACTTGGTGCTCGTAACCGAGACCGGACACGAGCTCATGACTGACGTGCCACGCGACCTCGTGATCGGTGCTTGAGTAGGTGGCGCCGATCGCGCTTGCGCTGCTCGGGGCAGGCGGCATCAATAGCGTCGTTGCGCAGGCCATCGTCGCCGGGCAGCTTCCGCACGTAAAGGTCGTGGCGGTGTCCGGCGCCACCGCCGACTCGCCTAGCGCAACCCTGCTAGGCGAGCAGCTTGGCGCGAACGTCGTTGCGCCAGAGGGGCTAGTCGACGCTGGCGCCGCGTGGGT
>CALCHY010000312.1 GCA_937907415.1 uncultured Trueperaceae bacterium | reverse complement strand
AACGCGTCTTGCGCTCCACGAGCGTGCCAATGGCGGACCTGCCCTCCTTGCCGATCATCAGGTCGCCCTCCCAGTGCCCGGGCACGGCGCGGTCTTCTGCCTCGGCGGGGCGTTCGCTGATCATCACCATGCCCTGGATGCGCCCCTGCGTGCTGGTTCGGCCCTGCGGCCGGCGGCTGGCGCGCCCGCTGCGCAAGCAGGCGCTGAGCTCCTGGCGCAGGGCGCCGCGGCCCTGCACGAAGAGCGCCTGGTAGATGGTCTCGTGACTGATGCGCATGCTTTCATCATCAGGGTACGCCCGCTTCAGGTGAGCGCTGATCTGCTGCGGCGACCACAGGTCGGTAAGCAACCGCTCGACCTCGCTGCGCAACCTAGCGTTACCGGCCAGCTTGGGCGCGCGGCCTGACCATGCGCCCCGTGGCGCGCTCGTCAGCGCGCCAGGCGCGGTACTTGTCGCGCCCACCGTTAGCCTTCACCTCGCGGGAGATGGTCGACGGCGAGCGCTTAAGCCGCGCCGCTATCGCGCGGTAGGAGGCGCCCGCCAGCAGCCCGCGGCTGATCTCCTCGCGTTCCGCCGGCGAGAGGCGCAAAGGCGACCTCACCGGCTCGCGCCGCGCGCGCTCCCGCTGCGCCCCGAACTGGCGGTAGAGGAACTTCAGCGAGCAGTTGAGCTCGGCTGCGATCTCGACGTACGAACGCCCCTCGAGGATCCGCTGGTACGCCAAGAACCTCTCAGCGTCCGAGAAGCGGCGGCCCTCCCAACGACGGCTCGGTCCACGCATGCACGCCTCCATAGCGCCGCCGACGTTACGACGTCAGCAGGCGGGCGTTGCGTTGACGGATTGAAACCACCACGTCAACGATCAAACCGGCCTTGACACCCGAGGGGGCCGCCCTCGTCAACGCCCTCTACGAGGCCGCGCCTGACGCTAGTGCGGTGGCGGAGCTCGCTCGCAGCGGCAGCGCCGCCCTGCGTAACCGCGACCCCGCCGCGTGGCAGAAATGGGGCGAAGACGTCGCCAACAGCGACTGCCGCGACCTCGCCCGCTTCCTAGCCGGCCTCACCAGCGACCAAGCGGCTCTGGCCAACGCCCTCACCCTGCCTTACAGCAACGGACCGACCGAAGGGCACGTTAACCGCGTGAAGCTCACCAAGAGAAGCATGTACGGCCGCGCCAGCTTCGAGCTGCTCCGCAACAAGATCCTGTACCAAGCCGCCTGACCCATGCGCTACCAGCCTAGGTGGAGCGGGAGGGCCAGGAGGCGAATCACCAAAAATGGCGGAGAGCCAGGCTAGACCGTCGCTCGACAAGCGGAGTTCGAGCGCGAGCTGATTCGCGAGCTTACGCAGGCTGGTTTGGCTGCGGCGCGTGCGCGTGGGCGCATGGGTGGGCGGCCGCGGAAGCGCATCAAGCAGCAGGTGGCTACCGCTCGTACGCTGCTGAAGGAGCGGGAGCATACGGTTACGGGTGTGGCGGAGATGCTGGGCGTTTCTCGGTCGACTCTTTATCGCACCCTTGGTCAGGGTGGGGGAGGGGCGTTCCTCGTGAGGTGATATCGGCGCCGTGAGGACACGAGTAACGGCGAGGTGTACTACGAGCATCGGACCGTTGCGCAGTGGAAGATTCGACACTTAGGGGCGGGAGGACTGCCGATCCTGTGGAGGCGTCTTGAGGCTGAAGGATGACAACCGAGCAGCAGCTCCACCGCTTTTCCGCCAATGTCTTGGTCCCTGCTTTAAGCAGCGAGAGCTCCGATGATTGCTACCGGATGTACCATTGCTAGACTTACGCCGTGCAGGACGCATTCTCTAAAAATCGCATTTAGCGGAAAGGGGGTGCGGAATGTCGGCTCGAGTAACCCCTGATGATCATTTGGTCGCATGCTCCGCGGGAAAGAGCAGCGTGCAGTGAGGCTGAGGCAGTCATGAGGGCATTCCATTACAACTTACGATGCCCGGATTAGATGACGTATTGCTTCAGCCTCTAACCTGTTGCTTCAGCCTCTAACCTGAGGATCCAGCAAGTCGCGCAAGACATCCCCTAGCGAGTTGAAGGCCAGCACCAGAACCACGATCATGATTCCGGGGAACGCTGATATCCACCAAGAGTCCAGCAGATAGGTTCGGCCGTCTGCCACGATTGACCCCCAAGATGGCGTTGGTGGCGGTACTCCCAGTCCGAGAAACGATAGCGACGACTCTATTAGGATGATCCGTGACAGTTCGAAGGTCGTGAATACGATGATTGGCGATATGGCGTTTGGTGCCACGTGCTTGAATAGCGTGCGTAGACTTCGGGAGCCCAAGGCGTGGGAAGCCTCGATGAATTCTCGACCTCGCAGTGTTAGTGCCGAACCTCTAATCAACCTGGCGTATCTAGGCCAGGCTGAAATGGCAAGAGCCGCTACTAGAACGGGTAGGCTAGATCCTAATACCCCCACGATTGCGATCATCAAGAGCATCAAGGGAAACGCTAGTTGGATATCCATTAGGCGCGAGATGACCTCGTCGAACCACCCGCCATAAAAGCCAGCTATGAGTCCCAGCGTTACTCCAAGTATGGCTCCTAGAGCGACGCTGGCCGCCGTAGTTAGCAAGGAGATTCTTGCGCCGCGCAGGGTTCGAGAGAGGATGTCGCGCCCCAAGTTGTCGGCTCCCAGTGGCCTTGCCCAGCTCCCGCCTTCGACCCATACTGGCGGTTGGAACCGACTTCTCAGTGCTTGCTTATTAGGGTCGGCTGGCAGAAGCGAGTTCGGAAGGAGCGCCATTGCGAGGAACAACAGAATCACTATGATTGAAACCATCCCACGTGGGTTGCGCAGGAATACCTCAAGCTTGCTTCGGCGCCGGCTGTTAGGGCGCGACGCTGCAATCGTTAGACTAGGCATATTTAATCCTCGGATCGATCACGATATAGAAGATGTCAACAAGCAGGTTGACGAGCACGAATATAGCTGCGCTCATGACGACTACTACCTGAACTAGGGGGTAGTCGCGGCTATAGATGCCGTCGAGCGCTAGGCGAGCGATGCCGGGCCAACTGAAGATAGTTTCCGTAACGACCGCCCCACTAAAGAGCGTGCCGATTTGTAGGCCTATGAGGGTAATGATTGGAATGAGCGCGTTCTTGAGCACGTGCTTTAGAAGCAACCAGACCTCCCCAACGCCTTTTGCGCGTCCTGTCCGTATGTAGTCCTGGCCTAAAACCTCTAAACAGGCCGACCTCGTCATCCTCGCTAACAAGGCGATGAGGAAGCTGCTCAGGACAGCCACGGGCATGACGAGTTGCTGCCAGCTCCCACGTCCACCTGTAGGTAGCCATCCCAGTTGGACGGAGAACAGCAACATGAGCATCAACCCTAGGTAGAACCCTGGGATGGCTTGTGCAAAAGCCGCCAGTCCCATGAGGAATGAGTCTAGCCAGCTCCCACGAAAGGCGGCTGCCAGCACGCCAAACGGAATGCCCAATACTATTGCCATTACTGTAGAGACCCCAACTAATTCAAGAGTCGCTGGAAAGCGCGCCTTGAAGAGGTCAAAGGCTGGCACGCTGAAGCGCATGGAGCTTCCGAAATCGCCTTTGACGATCGACTCGAGGTAGCGCACATACTGCACAAACACTGGCTGATCCAGGCCCAGCTTCGATCGAAGCTCAGCGACGGCCTCGGCCGTGGCGTCCAGTGGTAACAGCAATGTCACCGGGTCTCCGGTGAGCCGCACCAGTATGAAGGCCAACGTGGCCACGCCAATCAGCACTACAAGTGTGTTTATTGCCCTACGGATTAGATAGGCGCTCAATTTATGCGACCTCTAGTCAGAGAATGTGGTTACGCACTCGGCGTCAGCGCGGGTGGGGCCGGCCAGCCGAAGGCTTGCCCCGCCCGCACACAATCGTCAGCTTATTTGAGGGTCACACCCGCAAGGTCTATAGCCTGATCGGGCCTTGGCGTCCAACTGTTAACACGGTCCGAGACGCCATAAAGGTCATCGGGGGCGAATAGGTAGGCGTAGGGTGGGTCGTCATAGCCGATCTGGCCGATCTGCTTGAGGATTTCAAGGCGCTTGGCGGGATCCATCTCCGTTGAAGCCGCCTGCACAAGAGCATCATATTCCGGGTTGCTGTAGTAGGAGTAGCGCTCACCCGTGATGTTGATGTTGTATTGGTAGATGGCGTCGGGAGCCGTGGCGTAGCCAACGAAGGCCATGGGCGTCAACTGCAGCGTCGTTAGTTGGCTCAAGAACTCGCCACCCTCTAGCACGATTTGATTGGTTTTGATACCGACTTCCTCGAGCATCCCCGCAACCGCCTCGGAGGTCTCTCGATCACCAGCGTAGCGCCCGAACGGGTACTTGAAGTCAAGGGTCAAACCATCAGGATAACCAGCGGCAGCTAGTAACTCCCGTGCAAGCTCTGGATCGTACGGATACGCAGATAGAGCGTCATTGAAGCCATAGTAGTCAGAGGTCACCATCTGCCCTTGCAGTACTCGTCCGCGTCCAGAGAACAGGACTTCGAGAAGGACGTCCTTGTCGATTGCGTAGTTGATTGCTTGGCGTAGACGGACGTCGTGGAGCACGCTGTCTGCTCGGGAGTCAAGGATAAGGTACATGGTCCGGGCGCCGTGAACGGTCACGGCTTCGATCCCGCTGGAGGCGGCGAGCCGGTCGTAGAGGCCGTGCGGCAAGTTCGTGGCGATTTGCACCTCGCCGGCCTGCAGCGCAGCTAGGCGGGCGCCGTCCTCTTGAATCGGCCGGAACTCGACTTCAGCAAGTTGCGGGACATTCCCCCAGTAGCTTGTGTTGCGGGAGAGCACGACGCGCTCTGCTGGGGTGCGTTCTTGAAGGACGTACGGACCAGTGCCGATAGGCGCCACGTTGAACTGGTCTTCGCCCACCTCTTGGAAATAAGCAGGAGGAATCATGTAGGAGGCGCGGGAAAGCGAAATGTCGAGTAGAGGATCCGGCTTGCTAGTGACAACGTCGATGGTGTACTCGTCAACGACGTCGACCCTTTCAACTAGAGACAGCGAACCAGACATCGCAGGCTCGGAGGCAGCGAGAGTGAGGCTAAATGCTGCTGCCTCGGCGTTGAACGGCTCACCGTTCGTGAAAGTAACGCCCTGGCGAAGCTTCAGCCTCATGGTCAAGTCATCTATCCGCTCCCAGCTCTCGGCGAGGACCGGGACGACTCCACTGACTGCATAGCTATAGTCCATGAGCGTCTCAATAATCTGAGTAGAAGCATTGAGGTTAACTTGAGCAGTAGTCTTCATCGGATTCAACCACACGACGTCTTGCCCTTGAGCAATGACAAGCCGCTGAGCGCCCGCGCTCCCAAAGAGCACGGCCGCTAAGGCAAGCGCGAGAGTAAATAGCTTGAACTGCTTCTTCATCAATGTTCCTCCAGGTTCCGACTCGCCAACAACTAGTTGGGCGTGTGACGGAGAGCGGGTTTAGTAGCACTGAGGCGGGGCGTAGGGTGGCCGAGAGTCGCGACGATACGCTCGATGGCATCTGCACGCGGGTAGTATTCCAGTTGAATTATCCTCTTGCCGGCTTCGGTCGCAGCTTCAATTAGGTCGCTACAGCCCAACGTGTGAATGACGACATCAGCGTGCTTGATCACCTCCTTTAAGGGCTCAGGGGCAAATTCTGTTGCCACGACAATCTGCTCGTCGGTCGCGTAATACCGAACTAGTCCCACAGCGGAGTTGCGGTACTCAGGTTCGGAAACTACTACAAGACGATCTTCCCGTGATAGGCCGGCTAGCTTAGTGGAAGTCTTGATCGATATTTCAGTTAGTAGGACACTGACGGGGAGGCTCAAGCCCGCAGAGCGAAGGGCGGCTTCAACAGTTCGCTTGAAGCTCAAGAGACAGATGAGGCGGACCGCCGAATTGAGAATCTCCATTTGTTGGGGCGTAGGTTGGGATAACTCCGCCACGGTGTACGAGTGGACGCTGTACCCAGTCGGGCTCACGGCGGCTTCAACTATGCCGTGGTACTTGTCCACAACGGCCTTCGCTCCAGCTACGAAGATCACATTTCGAGACGCCTCTAATTGCGCAAGCTTCATGTCGGCGATGTCTCGAATTTGTTTGATGCTCAGGCCCAAGCCTGACACCTTATCTATGGCGCTTTCAACAATGCTGCGCGCTACAACTTGGGTTCTCTCTTGAGCCGCACCGTCTACGTTGGCTATGTCAGCTACCACCGTTGCCGATCCTGCCTTGGATTGCAGCAATCCTTCAGCACGCAATAGAGCGAATGCGCGTCCAACTGTGGCGGGAGTGACTTCAACTAGCGACGCCAACTGCCTGACAGACAGAAGCGCCTCACCTCCCTGTAGACGGTTGGTGGCAATAGCGTGCCGAATGGCATCAGAAATTTGACGGACAGGCGGCACCCGGCTCTCGCGATCGACGAACAGCTGCGTCCAGAACTCGTTCAAGCGACTCCTTGCTCCCTTGCCTACCGGTGGGCTAGAGTGTACTAAGCAGGTGAGACGGTGTCAACTTGGTTCAGGATCAACCTGAACCCGAACGCGGAGGATTAGATGTCTCAACTACCGTTTATAGCTATCGATAACTGCGCCTGGGAATTCGACGGCTACAATGACAAACTAGAAGAGTCTGGCCTTACGGTCGTTCAGTTGACCGTAGCCTCAGCCACCGAGGACGCTGCTGCCGCAAGCCAGCAGATTCAGGCCGCTAAGGCGATCGTGGCCGCAGATCCGGACAGGCTATGCATCGTCGGCACGGTAGAGGAGATTCGCGCGGCCCATCTCGCGGGGCGAGTAGGGTTGCTCTTTCATTTCCAGAACTCACTGCCTATCGGGCGGGACCTATCGCTAGTCGGCAGCTTCCACGATCAAGGTGTACGAATAGTTCAAGTCACTTATAACGAGTCCAACGACGCTGGCTGCGGCTGCTTGGTTGATATAGATACGGGCCTAACGTCCTTTGGTCGAGAATTAATTTCTGAGTTAAACCGTAACGGCATCCTCGTTGACCTCACGCACGCAGGCGAGAGGACTAGCATGGAGGCCATTGAGGCCAGCGCGGCGCCAGTGACATTCTCTCACTCCAACCCGCGGGCGATTGCGGACAACCCCCGAAACATCAGTGATGAGCAGATAAAAGCCTGTGCAGCGACCGGGGGAGTGATCGGCGTCTGTGGCTGGGGGCCCATTAGTTGGACAGGGACCGATCAGCCCCCTTCGGTAGAGACCATTGCAGACCACGTTAGCTATATTGCTGACTTGGTGGGGCCGCAACATATTGGGATTGCAACTGACGCCCCCATTAGTCATAATATGGCGAATATCCTAGCGCACTTTAAAGAAATCAACACTGCGTATGGAAGCGTCACGGGGGCCTTCGTTGATAAGTTCGGGCCAGATATTAAGCACCGGTATCCCATGCCGATTACATCAATCCCCAAACTCGCAGCCGCTCTACGTTTACGCGGCTGGCAAGAAGACGATGTCGCTGGCGTCCTAGGCGGCAACATGCTCAACCTCTACTCGCGAGTGTGGCGATAAACGACCGCTAGTTCCTATCACCCTAGGGGGCTACAAATGCAGAACACGAAATATGACAATTACCCGCCCAACCCTCTAGCCAAGGGTGTGCACCGCAAGGTAAGGCTTGACGAGGTCTTTATCGACTCCTGCGTGCAAATCTGGGAGGACGCCGACCTTACTTCCCTACATGAATACGGGGTTGCCGCTTGGTGCGTCACCGCGTTCGATCCTCGTGACGATGCGGGCCGCGCGCTAGATGCCCTAGCAATGTGGCATAGCACTGTGCGGCGGCACGACAACCTTGAGATGGCGCTCAAGGCCAAAGACATCGTAGAAGCTAAGGCAGCTGGCCGAACAACCGTGGTGATCACTGCCCAGGGGGGCGACTTCCTGGGCGCTAACCTAGACCGCCTGCCGCTTTTCCACGCGCTTGGATTGCGGATGATGCTGCCAACCTACAACAACCGTAACGCCATCGCTGACGGCTGCCTTGAGCCCGCGAACTCTGGACTAACGAAGTTTGGCCATGATTGGGTCAACGAGTGCAACCGCCTCGGGATCGTTATTGACCTTACCCATGTTGGCGAGAGAAGTTCCCTAGATATCATCCGGGCGAGCGAGAAGCCCGTAGTCTTCTCCCATTCCAATCCGCGGTCTCTAGTTGAGAACTCTCGCAACATCTCGGACGAGCAGATTAAGGGCGCGGCCCAGACGGGCGGCCTAGTCGCCCCGACCAACTGGGGACCCCTTAACTATCAGCCAGGGTCGCTAACCCGCCCAACGCTAGAACAGTACATCGATGCCATCGATTACATCATTGACCTCGTGGGAGTTGATCACGTGGGCATTGGCACCGACATGAGTATCGGCACCTATCCAGACGGTGAACACATTCGCGGAAAGGCGTTAGGCGGCACCGAATACGGAGACGTCATAGATAGCTCGCCGCGTTCAAAGTTACGGCAGGTGGAGGGCTTCGACGACTATGGCGATTTGCCTGCAGTGATAACAGCTCTACAGAGCCGTGGTTACGACCGCGAGGCGGTTGGCAAGATCCTGGGCGGCAACTGGCTTCGGGTGTTTAGTGCTGTTTGGGAGGGGTAGTGGAGGATTGCACCCCGCTTGAGGCATTACGCCAGCCCTATGGGGAATAGTCTCTTCAGAAGAGCCGGTCAACAATGAACTGAGTGGCGTGCGGTTGCATCTTTTTGAGCGGCGGGAGGTGGTCGGCGTGCAGCACCTGTTCCCACGCGATGGCTTTCGGAGGGGATTAGCGTGGCCAAGCACCAAAGGTGTTGTCCAGGCTAATTCGCCCACGCCAGCCGGAGAGTACGCACCCCTGATCGTCAGTAAATTAATGCCTTCTGGCTGCTCCCCGCTGTCTACCTCATCGGCCAGTGTTCCCTCAGCTGCGTTGTGAGCGTATCGCACTGGCCGGAGATCATCAAGGCCACGGTCGATGAAATGGTCCGGCTGGAGAAGGCGCTGCGGCCACACCTTGACGGCCTGGACGCCTCCAATCTGGTTGGTTGGCCCTAGGGAAAGTAGCCTCTCCCCCAGCCTCTACCAAACATAAGATGTATTATGTTGCATCCTCAATCTGTGTTAACGCCTTCCCACAGGC
>CALCHY010000311.1 GCA_937907415.1 uncultured Trueperaceae bacterium | reverse complement strand
CCATCCGACACCTGGGGCATATCCATCCTTCGCGGGGCATCACTCGCTCCCCTCGGTCGCGGCGAGGGCGGAGGTGTCGTCGTGCAGCGCAGCAAGTGCGCACAGACGCTCCCATGCGCTTTCTATGGCCTCTCGCATGTGCGCGGTGGAGACTCCCATATCACGCAAGAGTGGAGCGTTCCCTAGCTCCTCCTCCGCATGGCGGATGATGTACACGAGGTCGGACATCTCGGCCATTGCCGCCCTTAGTTCTGCTGCCTCATCACGCGCCACGACGGTTCCTAGGACCGGCTCGGCTACCCTCTCCCAACTGTCGGCCGTAACCGTGCCGCCGTGCCGATACTCCACCTGGAAGCGCAGCCTGGCCCGCTCCCGTTCCCACAGGAGCGCTCTGGCCTCCTCCCACGTGAGCTTGAGGGGTTCGGGGGCGGTCACGGTTGCTCACCCGCCCACGAAACAACTACGCCGTAAGTGTCCCAGCTCAAGTGATAGTCGGCGACAAACCCCATATCGAGCAGTTCGGCTAATACTGCCTTGCGTAGCGCCATCCCGCTGATTGGGATGATGCGGCCGCTAGCACCACGCAGCGCCGCCCGGTACAGGAGTCTGGCAACTTTGCGCATCATCCGGGGGAGTTGTTTCTTGGCGCGCTCATCTGCCCTAGCCTGCTTCTTGCGCTTGCTCTCATTCACTGCTTCTAGCGAATCAGCGCTCACTCTTCGTAACTCCCTGGGATCGAGGCTGCCCTTCATGGTCGCTCCCCGGGCGCGGCGAGGTACGCCACGATGCGCCCGTTCTCCACCGTCGCGGGGTACGTGCCCGTGAACGGCTGGTTGATGGACGCTAGGAAGGCGCGGGCTGACACCATCGGCGAGACGCCGCCCTTGTAGAAGCGAAGCGGGTAGGCAGATGGGTCGGTATCGTCCGTTGGCTCGAACGCGATGCGCTTCCCAGCGGCATCGTGAAGGAAGGCGAAGTGCGTAGGATCCCCGATCTCCGCGAGGAGCTCGCGAGAGAGGCGGATGGTGCCGGTGCTGTAGATGGTGATGGTCCTCCCCCTGCTGAGGCGGCGGCGGCGCTCCCAACGCTCGAAGCCGCCATGTTCAAATCGCTTGAACTCGCTCATTCCTGCCCCTTTCCTTGCTCTTCCTGTAGTCGATATGAGAACGCGTAGCCCGCCGCCAAGCGCCGGAACTTGTTGATCGTGGCGATCCTGAGAACAGACGCGCCGAACACACGCCCGTCCGGGTCCTGCCACTGACGGACGTAGAAGACGCGCTCCGGGTAACGTCCCGGCTTGTGGGTTGAGACGACGTGGAGGTGCATCTCGCCCACGCCGTCGGCCACCAACTCCTCCTCCCCTTCCCGCACCATCTCGGGCCATACGCCGGGCTGCCATGTCGAGGTCGGGGGCTTATCGTCCTCGTAGTAAAGGCCTCGTATGAACGGGTAAGGCACGGCGAACGCTTCGCCTGGCTGGATCTCGCTCATGGCTGCTCCCGAACGAGGTGGCGTAGCGCTTCTCGATCCCTCATGAGGCCGTTCCAGGCTCCGTTGTCGGCTCGCCACCCGGAGCGGCTGTAGTAAGCGTCCAAAGAGCCTAGGTACTTCCGCACCGCCTCCCTGAGCTCTTCCTCTTTGCTGGGGGCGTCGGCGGGCTCGTACATCTCCTTGAAGGTATTGGGCGTGTAGGAATAGAACTCTGCTTGAGAGCGCTCGATGACGTAGTTGCCCGGTCGAACCCGCAGCACGAAGTTCCCAGCGGAGGGGAAGACCAGGCAGAACTCACCAGGCGCTTCGTAGCCTGCCGCATAACGGTGACCGACGAACGCTGCGACCTCGCTGGCGTTACCGAGGTCGTAGTGCTTAGTCGCGGCATCGAACCGCCCTGTCCACTGGACGGCCTCGAAGACGCCCGGAGTGATGAGCGGCTTCTCTCGCCACTTAGACACGCTCATTCGCGCTTCTCTTCAGAGGCATCCGTCTTCTTATCTGCCGGCAGCAAGCACATCCACAGGAGCAGCGCGGCGACAGCGTAATCGAGGAAGAACACGAACCCCGCCCCCACTGCCCCAAGGCCGCTCATGAGCGCTCCCCACACGAAGAGCGACACGAGGATCGCGAACGGCCACGCACTCCTGAGCCGGATGGCTGCGATAACCGCGAGAACGACTTGCAAGATTGCTAACCACATGACTAACCCCTTTCAAGGTCTAATGCCTTGGACAACTCTTCCTTGAGATGCCGGATCGACCGGCGAACCTGCATGCGCCTGTCCATCGCGCCTATGCGCCCGTAGCCCTCTGCCAGCGCCTCTAGGTTCGCGATCTCGCGCTCCAACCGCGCCGCCTTATTCACGCTCCCTCCCAAGCGCCAACGCAGACCTCATGCCGTCCGGCGTAAGCCAGTAAGCGGCGGGGTGGCGCAACCCCCGTGCAAGCGCGTTCGGTCTGCGTTCCTCGATGAGCCCCTTGCTATGCAACTGCCTCAAGGTGCCCAGGTTGATGATGCGTCCGATTGGTAGAACCCCCTTCGAGTAGTCTAGGAACGCCAGCAACGCTTCCTTCTGAGTAGGACTCAGGTGAATCGAAGGGCGCTTCTTGGGGTAGTATAGCACAACCTCACTTCCCGACAAGCCCCTCGGCGGCCACCAGCACCTCGGCGTCCGTCGCCGCCGCCACCACCCTCGCGAACCCATCCTCGTCGCCGCGCTCGGACGACATGTGCAGCAGCCACACCTGCTTATCGACTTGCATATCTGCCACCGCCGCAGCCGCCGCTTCGACGGACAGGTGAGAGCGTGCAACGCGAACGGCGCGCGACTCACCCGCCTCCACCAAGCCAGCCAGCTCAGCCTCGCTATGGTTAGCCTCGATCAGCACGTAGTCATACCGCTGCCCCAACGCACCCGCTGGCACCACGCCAGAGTCCGTGAGGTACAAGATCCGCGCCCCCGCGCCCTCGACTATGTAAGCCACCGGCGCCATCGCGTCGTGCTGCACCGCCAGGGGCGACACCCGCCACCCCCCGCGCCGCGTAGTCCACGTCTCGCACGGCACCGGGAACCCAACGGCGCGGTGGTGCCACCCGCCCAGCGCCGACCACGTGCCGTTGCTGGCGTACACGTCAACGCCAGCGTTCAGCAACGCCATCACGCCACGCGCGTGGTCCTGATGCTCATGCGTCACGAGGCAAGCGTCCAGGCGCGAGGTGCGGTAACCCAACGCCTTCGTCTGCGCCTTCGGAGGCAGGCCAGCATCGAGCAGCAGGCGATCATCGACCAGGATGGAGTTGCCGGCGCTTGAGCTGGCTAAGGGGCGGATCACCCCAGCACCGCGCGCACGCCCTCGGCTATCCAGCGCGCCACCGGCACGCTCACGGCGTTACCCATCATCCGGTAACGCTGCGTGTCGGTTATAGCCTCGCCGTCGACACCGAAAGCCGTGTGCCCATCGGGGAACCCCTGAAGGCGCTCGCACTCCACCGGCGATAATCGCCGAACGACGTAATGGGTCGCTACATAATCTCTAGTGCTACCGCCAGGCGTGCTGCGCAAGGCGCTAGTGGCCTCGCCACTCACCTCCGGCATCGCCCCGTCATCGCGACCACGCAACGCGAACGCGACAGCGGCGTGGCCCTGCCCCGGCTTGCCGCCACCCGTTGACAGCGACCCCGCCACCTGCCCGTCACCGTTCTCCAAGCGGAGCTCGGCGCGAGAGTTCTCAGCGAACGCCACCGCCTGCGCCCCAAGGGTGTCGAGTGTGTAGGCGGGATCGTTCTCACCACCCAGGCCGAGGCCGTTCTGTTCCTTGGTTATCTCACGGCCGCCTTGGATGGGGTGCGCGACCGTAGGGGTGCCGTGCCCCCTCCCCTCCTCAGCCGACAGGGTAGGAGCCAACCCCGCCGCGTCATAAACGCGACGGCGCTCCGTCTCGCCAGGCGTGAGGTTATGGACGGGATGCGCGACGGCGGGGTACCCCTGACCCGCCTGGCCGCCGCCGATGGTCAGGCTCATGTGGCGCTCGGAGGTGAGGAACGCCTCGCCATTGCCCTTGGTGACTACGCCGAAGCTGGCGTCGCGCTCGGCCTCGAACGACATGGCTATGTGAGGAGCGCTATCGACGCTCATGGGGCCGCCCGTGCCGGTGGCGGTAAGCGCCCCGACCTTCTCGTCATCAGGTGGGCCGCCCTCCCCGCGAGTCGCCCAGCGCGGCTGGAAGGCGACGGCCTTGGTCTGGCTGGTATCCAGCGGGCCGACGCCATCTTCCCTGATAGCCAGGCCGTCGTTCGTCCAGTTCTGCCAGTTGAAGCCGACCGGCACCAACCAACCGGCCTGCGCGTGCTGCGCGTCTGGGCCGCCGCTCCCCAACCCCTGCGTCAGAGCCTGAACGACACCAGTCTCAGCTAGTAACCGGCCCCCGCCTTGAGCGCCGCTTCGAGGATCGGCGGCAACGTCCGGCCGCGCTTCCCAGCGCGAGTCAATATGCCGCGACATGCCTTCTCGCTCAAATAGTATTTCCGAGGCGCATTGTCCATCAAGATCTGTGACAACAAACACCCTCTTGCGCCGTTGGGCGAGTCCGAAGTATTGACTATCGAGGACCCGCCAGGCAACGCTGCGCCGCTCGCCTCTGACCACTCCGGCGTTGGCCCACTTCCCAGATCGAGGCATTGGAACTTCGGTCGCCATGAACGCGGAAAGGACTGCCTGGAAGTCGCGTCCACCGTTAGAAGTGAGAGCTCCTGGGACGTTCTCCCAGACACTAAAGCGCGGGTATCTTCCACCTGATGCCTCCTGCATCTCCTCGATGAAGCGCATACCTTCGATGAACAGGTTGCTGCGCTCGCCAACCAAACCGCGACGCAGACCGGCGACAGACAGATCTTGGCAAGGCGAGCCCCATGCCACCACCTCGGCGGGGCCGAACGCGTCGCCGCGCAAAGTACCGATGTCGTCATGCACGGGAACGCCAGGCCAATGCCTGCTAAGAACGCTGCGAGCGTATTGATCGATCTCGCACTGCCCAACCGTAGTGAACCCGGCCGAGTCGAAGCCCAGGTCGAAGCCGCCGACGCCAGAGAACAGGCTGGCGACCCTCATACGATGTGCAACAGCGTGCCAGTCGTACCTGGCCGCCATACGAAGTGAGCGTACTCGATGGAGTCAGTCTTGCCGCCTGTAAAGCTAATGCGTCTGTGGTGAACGAACACATCGCTAGGCATGTGCGCCGCCCAGAACTTCCGGCGCTTGTGGCTGCCGAGCCAGTTGAGTCGCTGGAGCATGATTACCACGTCGCCTTCGGCCAATGCTTTCTCGGCGATCTCCTGAGCGATATAGAAGGGCGGGTTTGTGATGATGGTGCCCCATCTCTCTCTCTCTCTCTCTGTAGTCGCCAATCTCCGCTGCCGGGCTGTCTGGGCGGATATCGAGCGTGTGGATACCGCCGTACCCCTCAGCCTCAAGCGCGACGGGGTAGCTCATCGCCACCCCGTCGCTGCCGCCCGCGCACGGGTCAAGGATGGGGCCAGGAAGTCGGCCATAGCGAGCATGGTAAGCATCCAAGAAAACTTTGATATCGCTTACTGGCGTCGCGTAGTAGTCGCTGGCGTGGCGCGAGCCGCCCCTGTTGGTGCTACTCATCGTCATCCTCCATCGAGTTGATCTCGCCTGGCGCTTCGACGAGCGGCTTGGCGCAGAACGGGCAGTAGACAAACCCGTTCTCCTTCGGACTGAGCAGCCCTTCCTCGAAGAACTGCATCCCCCAGAACGTGTCCAACGCCGAGCGGCAGCCAGCGTTCCAAGTGTGGTCGCCGCGGTCGTAAGTCCAAACGCACTCGTTCACTGAGTCACCCACTTCTCGGCCGCTTCGATCACTTCCACGCACAACTCGTCAGGGAGTTTCCCCCTGTCGCGTGCGCCCTTGATGCCCTGTGTGCCCGTGCGAGCGCCACGAGGGGCCGACTCGTGGCATGGATCGCCGTTCCTGCAAGCCGGCCGTGGCGACCACATAGGGCTGTGATGCCAGATGTCCGTCGGCTTCATGCGAGTTTCCCCATACTGGCAATAAGTCACGGTGGCGCGAGCGTGCCCCCGCACCGCGTTCATCCTGCGCATCATGCCGCGTGGGTTCTCCACGTACCAAGCTGCCGGATGGAACGCATAGATCAGCTCGAAGGTCTTGTCGAGCAGCTCCAAGCCGAGCCTGGCGGTGTCGCTCTTGGGCGTGTAAACGTCGCCGTCCTTATGCCACGAGCGCCCTATGCTCGCCACGCTGAAGCCCGTGCATGGTGGGCTGGCCCAGATCATGTCGACCCCCTCCCAGCCGGCCGCTTCGAGGATGCCTTCTGGCGTTAGTTCGAGCGCGTCGGCTTGCAGGTCGGCGTGTTGGAACAGGTCGATGGTGAATGTCTCGTGCCCTCTCTCGCGAGCGATACGAGACAGCGTGCCCGTGCCACTGAACAACTCTAGGATCTTCATGACACCACCAGTTTAGCCGCAGCCGGGTCCACCATGAGGTTGATTACCTGGTAGTCCACCTCCGGCAAGCTGACCACGCTCTCGCGCCCGTCCACCCACACCGGCACCACGGCGCCGAAGTGCTTCTGCAAGGCCCCGATGATCTCCATGCCGGCCCACACTTGTGAGGCGGTGTTCAGGTCGTTCCACGGCACGCCGTTCACGGTCGCGACGCACGTCTCGGCCAACTCGCCGTTCATCTGACGGTCGAACATCCTGAAACTCACCCGCCCGAACAACGCATCAACGCGCTCCTCGATGAGGCGAGCGTGCGCCTGGTCGTAGCGAGCGAGCAGCCACAACCCCCTCTCTGCCGACTCGAACCCCTGGATGGCAGCCTCTTCGTCAGCGCGTAACTTCTCGATGCGAGCGAGCACCCCCGCCTGTGAGCGAGCGAGCGATAGGGCCACCCTGGCGTCTGCCACCGCGCTGGCATCCAGCGAGGTCGGCGGCTCCGCTTCCGCGAGCAGCCTGCCGATCTCCGCGATGCGAGCGTTAGCACGGGGCTCCTCCCCGACCGCCTCGAACGCCTCCCTGGCCGCCGCGAGCTTAGCCAGCGCCTCGGCTTCCGCAGTCGCGCTCTCCCTAGCCTTGGCAGCGAGCGCCACCCCCGCCTCGGTCAGCTTAGCCAAATGAGCATCGACCGACTCTTGCGCGAGCGTCTGCCCGCAACACTGGCAGACCCCGCCGCTCGATGCCTCTTTGTAGGCGTGCCGGGCATCGGCCACCGCCTTGCGAGCGGCCTCACTAGTCGCCTTGGCTCCGTCGTAGCGCATCTTGGCGGGGTCTAGCGCCCCCTTGGCCGCCACGTAACGGCGGGTATGGTCCGCCAGCGTCCGGCGATCCGCCTCGGCGAGCTCTTCGCGCTCTTGGTGCAGCGCCGCGTGAGCGAGCCGGGCCTCTGCCTGCGCCCGCTTAGCAGCCTCTACAGCGGCCTCAGCGGCCCCTAGAGCAGCCTCGGCCTCCTCCACGGTAGGAACGTCGGGGGTTAGCTGCCTACTGATCTCCTTGATAGCTTCAGGCACGCTGTCGAGCAGGCGGCGCTGGTCGCGGCGCTGCGCTTCCAGGGCACGCCGGTAATCCATTAGTGAGCGCGAGCCGGCCGCCTCCACCACCTCGGCCACCTCGGGGTCGGCAGCGAGCACGTCCGACGGCTCCACGCTCACCATGCCAAGCAGCAGCTTGCGGCGCTCCTGCCAGTGCAGGTTGGCGCTAAAGTGCTGCGGGTCAGAGAGCAGTTGGAACGTCTTCTCGTCGATCAGCTTGGCGAGCGCCTGATCGTACTCGGTCTTCTTCATCGGCACGCCATCTATCGAGTAGGTGGTCTCATGACCCGTGAGCACCTTCGTGGCGGACCCCCTCTTGCGCGTCCACTTCTCCTGCATGACGCGCTCAAGCACTAGGTCGCCGCCGTCCAGGTCGAAGCGTAGCGTCACGCGGTGGTCTCGTCCGTGAACAGGTGAGCCGTCGGGGTTGAGCGGCTTGATCTCGAAGTCCGTGCGGTTGGAGCTGTCGCGCCCGAACAGAGCCCACAAGTAGGCGTCGAAGAGCGTGGTCTTGCCGGTGCCGTTCGTGCCCCTCACGGTGACACTGGGGTTCCCCCCAGTGTCGAGCGTGAAGGCGTCCAACCCCTTGATGGACTCAAGGTCAAGCGACTTGAGAGTGAGCCTCACTTGGACCCCACCACCACGATGGCAACCCGCGTCTGGTTGCGTTCGCTTAGCATGATCACGTAGAAAGCGACGGACATGTCGCGCCCGTCTATGAGGTAGGCGCGTCCGTACCCGCCATCCTCGCGAGCTACCCAAGCGAGCACCGGCACCACGTCGTGGTAAGAGAGCATCAGGGCATCAAGGCGCGAGCGAGCCGCCTCAATGCCGCCTAGCATCATGAAGCACCCGGTCGGGCCAGCCTCCTCGATCAGCGGTGGGCAGTCGGTGAGCGCACCCCCCACCGACTCGGCGAACGTCGAAGCCATGACGAACGCGACGGTTGAGCGTGAGAGCGGGTCGGCCGCGTGAGCGAACGACAGAGTGAGCAGAGCGAGCAGGGGTAGGGTATACCGCCTCACGGCCGCGCCTCCACTTCGTAATCGATCCGGGCGGCTTCGCGCTCGGCGACGGCGTACACCAGGCGGCTCTCAGCTGCGAGCAGAGCATCCCCATCGGCGGCGAACATCATCAGCGCTTGAGAGTTGCGCTCCGCTTCGTTCTTGCCGACGATCTCACCGCCGACGGTGGCCCCAGCGGTGGCGAGCGCTAGATTGCGCTTGAGGCGCGCGACTTCGACGCGAGCCGCGGCTTCATCGCGGATAGCTTGCTTGAGCGTTTCAGCTACGTTAGACATGATTCTCCCTAGTAGAGCGACGAGAGGCTTCCCACCTAATACGTGGTGCGAGCGAGCGCGAGCAGAGCAGTTACCCCCTCCATCCCCAGATCGATCTGGACGCTGCGATCTGACAAGTGCAGCAGGTCGAACGTCTGGCGCCTGGGCCAGTCAGGGTGCGAGGACACCAGCGCATGGATACGCTTCACGTCGAGAGCGTAATGCGAGCGTGGGGTAGGCACGCCCTCGGCCAGGCGCTCAAGCGCAGTATGGTAGTTGTGCCACTTGCCCAGCGCCACGATGGACGCGGCCACCTCGGTATTACCGAGAGCGAGCACCCCATCGGTGTATCGGCCGGGTTCTGCGCGAGCGAGCACCCGACTTCCTAGGCGGATATGCAAGGCGTACGGCAGCGGAGCGAACGTGTAGCGAGCTACCACCAGCAGCACCCCATCCGTAGCGGCGGCCGTGCCGTCCGGCTCGATCCGAATAACCGTGTTGTGTATATTGGCGCTGCCCACGTCGCAAGCGGCTTGCACGATCCGCAAGCGCGCAGGGTCAGCGCACACGATCTCTGGATTCACGGACATTGCCCCTTCCCTGATCGATCAGCTGCTTAGTCTTGAGCCTAGCCACCAGGCTGGCCCAGTCGTTGCGCCGCGCCCAGCGCTCCAGGTTCTCAAGCGCGAGCTGTTCACGTTCAGCGCCGGTTGTTGGCTTCATCATGGCCCCTTTCGAGAGCGAGCCGCCGGGTTAGGGTAGCGAGCCCTAACCCGGCGTGGTGGTGTCAGCCCAGCCCGAGAGCGGCCAGGATCTCGCCGGTGGTGTTGCGCGGGCTTAGAGTGGTGAGCTCTTTCCAGCGGCGGATAGGCAGATCGAGCACGGTCCCCTCGATCACCGTATGGCCCGGTAGAGCCGCGAGCCTGCCGGTGCCGTCGTCACGGACGGCCACGCTACGGACCCCGCGTTGTCCGGCGTCGAGTCCACGGACGAGCCAGGCGCGGCGCGGGTTACCGCTCGGTGTGTTGAGTGTGCGGATGGTGTCGACGAGTAATATCATGGTTCCCCTTCCTATGCCCGCGCCATTACAGCGGCGGGGTAGTGCTTGGTCGTGAGCGAGCGGCGAGCCACGCGAGCGCTACGGATAGCGTCGGCAAGCATCTCGCGGGCTGTCTGTTCGGCTTCATCGAGTCCGTAGATCTCACCGCAACCGTCGATCCACTTACGATCTGGCCCTTGGATCGTCACGGTGTACGCGTCGCCTCGCAGGTATTGGTCATATTCCGCTACTTCAGCAGCGAGCGCGGCGCCTACGTGTGCCCGGAGCGCCTCGCCGTCCAGGTCAGGCCATTCACGCTTAGCATCAGCGAGCGAGCAGTATATGTACCCCACCTGCCCGCTATCCCACGGGCAGCCGAACGATCCGGTAGACATCGAGATGCCGCCGTGGTCGTACAGGTAGAGCGGCAAGATGGTGTATCCACGCTCCGCAATGTCATGAATCTTGCCGTTGTAGACCGCCGCTTGCCGGTTGAGCGTGGCGAGCCATTCCCGCGAGCCGTAACCCGGCACACGGTCGCTCAAGCGATCCAGGCGCTCGGTCAACACGTCGGCAGAGCCGGCCACCACATTGTTAGCGAGCTCGTGGATCAGATCGGCCGGTGAGTCGTGGTCGTGGTCGTCGCCCAGCGTATAGCGGTCGTGCCAACAGACCATCGTTCCGAGGTTGTCCCAGTCACGTGGTGAGGTTGGCTCTACGTCGTGCTCGATCACGGCGCGGAAGCCGCGCTTACGTAGCTGCTTGATATAGGACATCTTGCTCCCCTTTCGACCGTGCGCCCGTTGGAGCGAGCGCACGGGTAGTATACCTAAGAAACCGTTACCGATGCAACAAACGGGTTACGCGAGCATCGAGCAGGACCCCGAGCTCTTCGAGCGTCGTCAGCAGCAGCAGTTCTGCCGGCGTTCCAACCTGATCGTCGAGCACATCGCCCACGGTGACGGTGTAAGGCGAGCGGTCTACGCCGTTAGGCGTCACGGTGAGCCAGGTATCGAGCATTAGGCCGTCCACGCTCATACTGCCAGACATGACGGTCAGGTAGCGTCGGAGCCCGTGGATTATGACGTTCTCGCGCTCCGCGTCAGCCTCGAGTTCTTGTGCTAGGTCCTCGATCTCGCTATCGGTAAGGCCACCGCGCACGCCGGCGGGCGGATCCACAAACCACTCGGCGGCCGGCCATACGATATAACGCGGCTCGATACCGGCGAGCGCGACCTCTAGACGATCGAGCGCGTTGATGCCTGCCGGCGAGAGCTTGCCGACGAGGTTATTACCGTCCCAGTCGACGGTGTGTTCCCCCGCGAGCGTATCCAGATCCGCCGCGTGCTCCCACAACTCAGCTAGCACCTCATTAGGCGTGGCAGCGCTTGGGATCGGCAGCGAGTAAGCGCGGCCATGCCAATCGGCAAGTGTGGTCGCATTGTCGCCAACGTGCCGCGTGGCGAGCCAGGCAGAGCGAGCTTGAGGGTCGAGCGTAACGTGGGCGCGCCAATCAGGGTCAGCATTGCAGACCGGCCAGTCAGCTACACCGAACCGGACCGCCCAGCTAGGCACCACCGTTGCCTCGATCACGTGTGCCACGGTCGGACGGGTCCAGCCGGACACGCGGCGATAGCCCACGTTAGCGAGCTCTAGATCGGCGAGCGCGTCCCAGTCGGCCGCGTCGTCGGTGTACGGCAGCGAGAGCACCTCTAACTGCGTGCCGTCGTCGTCGTACACGGTGGCGAGCGTGTTCCCGTGCGAGTCGAGTAAGTCTGTATCAGTCCGAACAGTCATGTCATGCCCCTTTCAGGCTCCGGTCACCGGAGCTACCAGTAGTATAGCAACTGTTGGTAACTGCGTCAAGGCAGGTTCGGACGGTGCCCGGCGTGCCCGGATCCGACGCCTCAGAGGCAGTTAGAGAGGGATGGCAGGCAAGGTATGAGTGAGCCTATCCTCCACGGGTTGAGCGAGCGTTCAGCGTGAGGTAGCGAGATTGAGCGAGCGGCGGCGGGATCGAGCGGGTGGGAGCGAGCGTTCAGCGTGAGGAACAGGATCTAGCGAACGGGAACGAGCGTTTAGCGAACGGCAGGTGAAGTTTAGCGAACGGCAGGTGAAGGTAAAGAACGGTGAGCGGCGCCACATCCCAAGGCACCCGCCACCCCCCGCTCGGTGCATAAAGGACTGCATACACGCATAAACATGCAGTCGAGTCTCCCAGAACCCCGCGTTTAGACCCCCAGAATGTATAAAGGTCTGCATAGAGCTAGCCTCGAAACGCGAGAAACGCCGTCACCAGCGAGCAAACGCCGAATATGCGAGCGAGCGGCCTATATACACGTGCGAGCGAGCAGCGAGCGTACCCCTGGCGTGAGTGAGCAAAGAACCTGCCCCGGAGTGAGCGAACCCCCGGAGCAGATCGAGCGAACGAGCAGATTGTGAGCAGATCGAGCGAGCGGTGAGCGTACCCCCGGCGTGCGAGCAGATCGAGCGAGCGGTGAGCGTACCCCCGGCGTGCGAGCCTGATCAGCAGTCAGCGGCCAGGCACAAACGGGCGCGGCCAGGGTTGTCCCCGGCCGCGCCTATCGGTCACTCGCCCGTATACCGCTCGAATCGGAGCCCGCCTTCTACGTCATAGAACTGATCAGCTTCGACCACGAACCCCCGCACGACTCCCCCGCCGGCAGTAGCGCGACCGCGCGCCGGCCAAGAGAACCACGTATCCGCGTCGAGGCCCAGCCGCACAGTCCGGACCCAGCCGTCCTCACAGATCGCGCGCGCCTCGTGTGGATGCCCCCAGATGTTGCCATTAGTGATCATGCCGGTTACTGCCACCGCCGCTATAGCCGGCGAAGCATGCGGATCGCCAATCACCGCCGCTAGCAGCGCGTCCAACTCGGCCGCCGACGTATCGAGCGGTGCACCGCTCAGATCGATCAGGTTACCGGACGCGTCGAGCTCGACCTTCACGGAGCGACCGGCCAAGGTGGACGCCGGCCAGCGGCCCGTGCCCCAGTTGCCACGCGCCCAGTCCGACGTGCCGCGCGCGCTAACCCTGACAGTCGCACCGTGAGGAGTGATCCTCACGCGCGCGCCGTCCCTGATAATCGCGTCAGATGTCACAACACACCACCCAAACCAGCAGCGCGGTAAGCCGCCTGACAACCGCGCAAGAACGCCTCGTCGTACACGGCCCAGCCGCGCTCAGACTCACCATCGCCTAGGTAATCATCGCGGCGATTCAGCGCCGCCGCATAGAACTCAAACGGCGAGTAGCTACGGAATCCATCCTCAGACTCATTAATCGCGTCGTAAACGGTATAGACGCCATCCTCTAATGCCAGCACGTCAGCCTCACACGTGATACCAAGCTCGATCAGCACCGACTCAGCAATAGCGCGGCCATGCGCACGGCCAAGCGCCTTAGCGTCAGCCAGTCGCATAATGCGGCCGTCAGCGAACGCTTCAGCAATCGTGCCAGGTGCATAAGTTGCCCCGCGTATCAGCTCGCGCATGCCGGCAGCCGAATCAGCTAGCAGCTGCCCGCGCCCGAACACGTAGGCCGAATACATGCCGCTATGCTCGATCCGATCAACAGCCACGCGCCTATAGGTCCAAGCCTTGTATTCACTCATGGTCTGCCCCTTCTCGACGCGCGATCAGCGCATCGCCTACTTCTGCTATCACGGCCAGCGCCGTACCAATCAGACACAGCACGCCGAACAGCACGAGAACTCCGACCAGCGCGGTATTCACAGCGCCACCAGCCGGTAAGCGACGCCAGCGCCGCCACCTAAGTAAACGATGCCGTACGCAGCCAGGTCAGCGAATATCGCCGCTAAGTCCGCCGCGTCGTATCCAACGGCGTTGTCGGCCGCGAACTCCGACCAACTGATAGGGCCTAGATTGCGCCAGCCGTCGCCACACTCGACGGCGACAGTCAGGTGCAACTCCCTAGCCTCTTGCCTGCTATCCATGACACCACTCCCAACCGCCCCCAGTCTGGAGGCTAGCGCTAGTATAGCAGAATCCCAGCGACAAGATGCAAGATGCCGCACACACACGGCAACGCACGCTCGTCAGCCCTGATCGACGCTAGACCACTAATGCCTGATAAGTGGTATTATCAGACATTCTGGCGCAAGTATCGATCCGCCACCTGCTAGCGCGAGCGCGGCCTACCGACGAGCCGTGAGTCAGCGGCCTGCTAGCCCGAGCCGTGAGTCAGCGGCCCACAGCGCGACGCGGCCCAGAATGACCCCGGCCCTAGCTTCGGGCGACGAGGCCATCCGAATCCCAGCCGCGCCATGCTCGTACCAGACAACCCCCCCCTTCGCCAAACCCCCTCCCCCCTCTTCACCTTTCAAAGGGTGGTCGTACCTTTCTTCTCCCTTCGCCGGATCCCCCCACCGTAGTGGGGAACGCCAGCAGTCGATTCCCCACTTCCCTCACGCGAAGTACCGCAGGTTTCCCAGTTGCTTTCTTGGCTGTCAGGGTGTACCTTGTCCACAGAAGCGAACAGCCCCTCCGTTAGAAGGGGCCGCTCACAAGCCGTTGGTGGGCTGCGAGGAATATAGCACACCTTCCAACGATAAGCAAGTAGCTTCGAGGGCCACCAGTTCCATCCCGATAGGTGGCCGGGTCGAGGGTGTAAGCCTTGGGGACCAATCGGGAGGACTTCGCTGCGGCGGGGTTTGAAGCCTAAGGCGCGTGGACGACGGTCTCGCGAGGGAAGGAACCACGCACCCCCCACAGTCGTTGGTTGTTGGTACGTCAGGTGAAGACGGTGGATGCCAACGCCAACGCACCCTCATGCTGAAAAACTGCTTGGGGGGATAGAGGGGGGTGCGTAAACTTCAAGTCAGGCTCAGGAAGGTGACCCCCACAGGCATCACGCTGGATTGAGCTGCCTTTCGCTACCTTGCGTTAGATCACGTATCCTTTCGCTACCTTACGTATCCTTACGCTAGATCCTGTTATTCGATCGGACTGTCTTCGGCCCGCGGTCAACTTTCGTGGCTGTACCATCGCGACGAGAACGCCCTGGACGCTACAGATCCGTGGCCCACATGACCTTATCTACGGTCGGGTGCTTGTCTTCTCGCGGCCTAGTCGGCGTCGTCCAGCTGCGCCCCCGCACGACGTACTGCCGCACGAACCCGGACGCCATCACGCTGTGCCCCGACTCCTCTGCTAGCGTGTAAGTGACCAGCTTGGTGTAGCCGAGGGCCTTCCCTGCCCGCCTGATGGCCCCGTACAGCGTCGAAGCCGCGTTCTTGGGGGCCTGGTCGAGGCAGAGGCGCGTGACTTCGAGGGTTCGGCCATCGTCCAAGCCCCTGGCGACTGGCCTGCCGGCCATAGCGACGCCCACAATGCGCCCGTCGGCCTCTAACGCGACCCCGAACTTCCAGCCCACCGGCGCGATGTGGTGGCGGTGGTGCTCGTCGACGAACGCCTTGGCGGCCTTGAGGGTGATGGGGGTCAGTTGGATGGCGCGTTCATCCTTCGCTTGGCGAGTTCTGCGTACTCCGCGTTCAGCTCGATGCCGATGAAGCGCCTGTCGTGCCTCTGGGCGACGATGCCAGTGGTTCCGCTGCCCATGAAGGGGTCGAGCACGGTGTCGCCGACGCGGCTGCCGGCTAGCACGCACGGCTCGATCAGGGCTTCTGGGAACACCGCGAAGTGCGCCCCTGGGTAACCCCTAGTTCCGACCGCCCAGACGCTGCGCCGGTTGCGTAGTGCGCCGTTATAGGCCACGTCTTCACGGTCGGGCCGGTGCGTGCCGGCGCTCTGGCCGGGTATCGCCTGCGCTCGCTTGCTGTTCTCGCGCTTGAACGACGCCGCCCGCCCCGTTGGTGAGCTGACGGCCGGCTCTTTCACCGCTTCATGGTCGTAGTAGTAGCGCGGCTGCTTGGCGAACAGGAAGATGTACTCGTGCGCCTTGGTGCAGCGATCCCTGACGCTCTCTGGCATGGGGTTGGGCTTGTGCCAGATGATGTCTTGCCTGAGTATCCAGCCGTCGTCTTGCAGCGCGAAGGCGACCCGCCACGGCATCCCCATGAGGCTCTTGGGGCTGGGGTTCTTGAACGCCGCTTTCCTGGGGGTGTGGGGCACCACGGCGGCTTGCTTCTGGCCCTGGTAGTGCGTGCCGTGGTAGCGCTCGTTGAAGCCGGTGTAGATGTCGCCGCCTGGTGCGCCGTAGCTGTCGCCCATGTTCAGCCACAGGGTGCCGTCGTCTGCCAGCACGCGCCGGGCTTCGCGGAACACGGCGGTGAGCTCGGCGATGTACTCGGCAGGTGTTTGCCCCAAGCCGATCTGCCCTTCGACGCCGTAATCGCGCAGCCCGAAGTACGGGGGGCTGGTGATTATGGTCTGTACGCTGCCGGTCGGTAGGTCTGGTAGGTGTTGCTGCGCTTCCCCGATCAGGATCATGCGCCTAGTATATCAACAATAGTAAGACCGCGCCGAAAGGGGGGTAAAGGCGCGGTCTTAGATTGGGGATCGTCGCGGGCGAGGGGCGACGAGAGAAGTCTAGCAGAGGGGCGCGAGGCACGCAAGCGCTTGCGCCGCGCTATTGTGGGGCATGAGACTTTCCGCCCCGCCTATCGCCAAGTGCGCTTTCATGCGGCCATGAGGCGAACCATCCCAGAGCTTCTGGACACCCGCGTCTACGACACGCATGAACGTTACGACGCGCCCAGTCCGGTGGATAACTGCTACGAGCAGCGCCCTCCGAAACTCGAATCCGACTACTACTGCCGCGCCATCGGGCGCTGGGGCGACATGCAAGGCCCCGACCTGGCCGGTAAGTGGAAGTATTGCTACGCACGGGCTGGGGCTGGCACCAATCACGTGGGCCATGGCCGTTGCAGACATCACGGCGGTAGCAACCCGAACGTGGAGAACCGCTACTCTGAGCTCCTGAACGATTCCATCGGCGAGAAGCTGGCTAAGTTCCTGATGGATCCGAACCCCCTGGACTTGCGTGCGGAGCTGGCGGCGGCTAGGGCGTTGTTCGAGGACTTCGTGGAGCGTCACGAGTCGGTGACGGCGGCGCTGCTGGCGTGGCACGCCAGCTTCGATCCGCGCCGTCGCGGGCTGCATGACGCGCCGCTGTACCACTTCGAGGCGATCCGTTACGCCTTCGAGGGGTTGGTGCAGCAGGGCATCACTTCTCCTAGCGCCAGCGAGCTTCAGGCTGCGCTTGAGGCTGGCGTCGAGTTGGCGCGCCGCGACTTCCTTGAGGGCGGCAACGGCCGCGTGGATAACTTGGTGGTCGAGAAGCCCGTCAAGATAACGGACATCACGAACGCCGTGACGGTGCTGAAGACCATCAGCTCGCTGGCGACGACCATCATCAAGCACGAACAGGAGGCGTTCTTGTCGGTGTTCGCCGTGCGCATGTTGATCGAGGCGTATGGCGAACAGACGCGCAAGACGCTAGCCAAGCACCTTCGTAGGTTGGGGGTGAACGATGGCGAAGAAGTCGACGCGATCCTTAGAGATATCGCTCGGGGTTGGGAGTCCACACCAGCTCTCGAAACTAGCATCCCAAGGCTTGTTGCGGAACGACAGCAGCAAGACGAATACCTCGGGTCGTGATGGCGCTCGACGCCGCGTCTACGCCAACGACCCCTGGGGGTACATGGCTGATATTCTTGGTATTGCTACTCTTACTGAAGACCAGAGCACCTTCTTAGATAAGATAGTGCAAGGTAACCGTGTATTAGCGAAAGCGGGTAACTCCCTCGGGAAAACCCATTTGCTTGCCGCCGTTGGCGTGTGGTTCATGGACGCTGTTGCGGCGCAACTCGATACCGAGGGCCGCGAGGAGGGCGCTATCTGGATCATGACCGCCCCCGACGCCAGCACCGTCGACAGCACCATCTGGGCGCGCGCCCTCGAACACATGGAACGCGCCAAGCGCAACGGTTACCCCATGCCCGGCTGGTACTCGGACAAGAGCGTGCTGTGGCGCGTCAGGTCTGAGGACTGGTTCGTCGAGAAGCTGTCACCCCCCAGGCGCGTCGGGGAAGGCCAGCAACACGGCGCGGCCGGTCGCCACCACAAGAACCTCCTGATAACTATCGACGAGGGGCCTGGCGTCGACGAGGCGCGTTACCGCGCCGCCGAGGGCATGGCGTCAGGCGACCACAATAAGATCGTGGTGGCCGGCAACCCCACAGAGTTCTCCGGCCCGTTCGTGGAGATGGCCGAGGGCGCGACGTACACGACCATCCGCATAGGGGCGTTCACGCACCCGAACGTCATCCAGCGCCGCGAAGTCATCCCTGGCGGCGCGGTGTCGCATAAGCGCGTCGATGAACGCGTGAAGGACTGGTGCTTCGACAGGGGGGAGTTCGATCCCGACACGAACGTGCCGGACCCGCGCTTCTTCGACTTCCTGTACCGCCTGCACCCCTGGCTTGGTGACGACCAGCGGCGCGATAGCATCCCTGACCCGATGCCGGCCGACCAGAGGATCGTCGTCGACGGCCAGGAGTACCGCGTGCTCGGCCACGCCGACGCGCCTATCCACGTGTTCCGCCCCGACGGCCGCTTCCTGCCGACCGTTATGGGGCACTTCCCTCTTGAGAAGTCAGGCGGCCTGTTCCCCACGGCCTACATCGACCGAGCGTTCGGGCGCTGGCTTGAGTTGTCGCGCACCGGCGTCATCAAGTTCTTGGAGGGCAAGTCGTATCACACGGTCGGCGTCGACCCAGCCGAGGAGGGCGGCGACAGCCCGATGGTGGCTCCCATGTGGCTGCACAACGATCTGAAGGTCTACGACCGCATCCGCGACTTGCGGCGCGGCCTCGATTACGAGATCGCCGGTCGGGTGTACATGTACGGCCGCAAGGAGCCGCTGTACATCGTTGACGCCATCGGCGTCGGCTCTGGTGTGGCTACGCGCCTCGACACCGACTTCGGCTGCCGCGTGGAGCGCTTCAAGGCGTCCGAGAAGGCGTGGAACGACGAGGAGAATGGCGAACCGGCGTTCTACAACAAGCGCGCCGCCGCCTATTGGCGCGCCGCCGAGGCGCTGAAGCGTGGCGATATCGTCATGCCGCCGGACACGGAGCTGAAGGAGGAGTTGCGCGCTCACTCTTACGAGAACCGCAACGGCGCCATCCTGATCAGCCCCAAGAAGCGCATCCGCGAGGCGATCGGCCGCTCACCCGACAAGGCTGATGCGTGGGTCATGGCGCAGTGGGATGATATGGAGCAAGTCGAAGGCGGGGCGTTCTACGCCGCCGTCGGCGGTCGTGGGCCGGGCCGCGAACCGCCCAGGGATTACAGCATGTACACCAGGAGGTCGGGCAATGCTTAGCGTACCCAACATCATCATGGAGCTTGAGAGGTACGGCGGTTCTGCGCACCCTGGCGACATCGTGGCGCAGTGGGACGCCATCGACTCGTACTACCAGCGCCGAGCGGAGATCGAGTTGCCTGAAGCGGTGAAGGGCGAGACTGGCGACGGCGCTAGTCTGCGGCGCTTGTTCATACGCACCAACTACGCCAAGACCATCGTGAACTCGACCGTCACCATGACTATGGCGCGGGGGGTGCGCGTCTACGATGCGGCTGGCGTGCGCGACGAAGCCGGAGAGCGGCTGTTCGCTAAGTCGGACGTTCGCAAGACGATCCGCTACATGTCGCGCTACGGCGGGGCGTGGCTGCAAGCCGATAAGGGCTTGCCCGGCAAACCGTACCGCGTCTACAAGCCGGACGTGGCGCGCCGCATCATGCGCGTGGAGGATCAGGAGCAGGAGCACGCGGTCTTGGTCATCCAGCGCTTCGAGGCGCTGGGCGTGGGCGGCCGGGAGTACCGCCTGGCGCGTTGGTACGAGTGGGATGACGCCAACACCACCGTCAGGCGCTTGGACTTCCGCAACGACGGCGGCGGGTGGGTGTTGCTGCCAGGCAAGGCGAAGCAGTTCCCGTACATGCCGTTCATCTACGTGCCGAATCGCGAGGAGGACTCGATACCGGAGCAGTCCGACCTCATCGACGGCGTTGACGTGTTCAAGCAGTATGACGCGCTGCGCGTGAAGTTCTTGAAGGGCTTGGAGGACGAAGCGTTCCGCCTCATCTTCCTGGCGAACGTCAGCGAGGAGGTGGCGAGTCGCATTCGCAAGGCGGGTGGCTTGCAGGTCTGGCACGCCAAGAACAAGGCCAACGAAGAGGCTCCTGAGCTTCAGTCGGTAGCGCCGGCCGACTTGCGGCAGTTCCTTGACGGCTTGAAGGACTTGGTGGAAAGCCTCGCCACCGTCACGCGCACTAGCGTGCTTGAGCTCAACGAACGCCCGGTGCAGGACATCCCGGCCCAGACGTTGCGCGTGCTGTACGGTCCGCAGATGGAGCGTTGCGAGGAGACGGCAGAGCACCTGTCGCGTGCCTTGAGTCGGGTGCTTGAGATCGCGGGGCGCAGCGGCTTCACGGTGCAGATGGTCCCGTACCTGCCCATTAGCGAGGATAAAGTTCACCAGAACTTGAAGGGCCTGTTGGACTCCAACGCCTACAGCGCCTATCACCTGCTGGTGGATAGCGGTAAGACGCCGGTCGAGGCGCAGGAGATCATCGACCGTCGCATGGCAGAGTTGGGGCAGAGGCTTACCATCCAGACGGATCAGGAGATCCGCCTGGCGAAAGCCCAGCCGCAAGGTAGCGTGGAATGATGCTGCGCCGCTTATGGGAATGGTTGAGGCGATTGTTCGGGTGGCGGCCCCCCGACCCCGACCCCGACCCCGACCCCGACCCCGACCCCGATCCCGACCCCGACCCCGACCCCGACCCCGTCCTCCTGACTGAAGCCGGTCGGCGGCTACTACACGAGGACGGGAACCCCATCCCGCTGGAGGGCGTGTAACATTCGTGCATAACCTACCGGAAAGTGCTTATCTTATGCACAGCGCTACGGGGAGTCCTGTAGGCATTGTCGCCGTGGTCAGTGACCACAGCCCATCCCAGGAGGATTAGGGTCTATGTTTATGCACCGGACACAATGGTTGCGGGCCGCAACCGAAGGCGGCGGCGGAGACGCCTCGCCCGACAAGAAGCAGAGGGTAGATGAGGAAGTTCAGAAGCGCTACCGGCCGAGGGAGGTAAGGGAGTTGCTGTCTCGCTACAACGACGACCCTATCGCCGCCTTGGAGCACATGGTGGAGCAAAGCAACGACCTCGTGAAGCGGTTGATGACTGCGGAAGAGGGCGCTAAGTTCGACCTTGGCACTGCTCAAGCGCAGATCGCGGAGTTCAAGGCCACTGTGGCTGCGATCACCAAGGAGCGCGACGACGCTAGGGCGGTCGTGCAGGCCGCTGAGGCGAAGCAACGCCAGGGCGCTGTCGCTGAGGCCATGAAGCGCCAACTCGATGGCGATGAAACGCTGGCGCTGCGGACCCGCGCTTATCTGAAGCTGGAAGGTTACGACATCGACCTTGACGGCGATCAGATCATGCTGACGCGTGGCGAGAAGCGCCATAAGTTCGCTACCATCGTCAACGACGACTTCTACACCACCTACCCCGATGCCAAGCCCGTGTCCGACAACCCCCTCCCTGGTGGCGGGAACCCTGGCAAGAGAACCAGCCAGACGTTCAGCTTCGATGCTGATGAGGCCGCGAAGTTCTACAACGAACAACAAACGGCCAGCGACAAGTTGCTGAGCGACATTCTCAACCCGAAAGGATAGTTCATGGGAAAGATTGGTTTTACGATTGCTCCGGGGCCGCACGATGGGCTAGCCGAAGCTAACGTCGCCCTTCCCGTCGTGTGGGGTAACGTCCACGAGACGCGGGAGACGGGCGTTTACCTCGACACCAAGGGGTCGGACGGCAACGCGATAGCCGCCGTGAACGGGCACGTGTACTTGCGCCCCGGCACGGTGCTCATCAAGACCTCCGGCAACCTCTGGCGTGCCGTGAACCAGACCGCCGCTGCGTCTGCGCCCGACACGGACAAGAACAAGGCCATCTTCGAGGCTACCGCCGTCGGCATCCTCAAGGCCACCGTCGATCTCGCTGACGGCGGCGGCATGGTCGGCATCTACATCTCTGGCGGGTTCTTCGGCGCGCGGATGCCTAGCGTCGCTGCCAACGACACCCCCGGCCTTGAAGCGACCGCGCTGACGGCGCTGAAGCTCCGAGGCTTCAAGTTCGCGGAGGACTACTAAGATGCTGTATAACCTCTCGCACTTCGACGGCCTGCGCCCCG
This sequence comes from uncultured Trueperaceae bacterium, assembly GCA_937907415.1. Next base: position 47,581 of record CALCHY010000311.1, on the reverse strand, counting down.
AGGACATCAGCAAGTTCGCCACCAAGCGCTTCATGGACTTGGTTCAGAACCCCACCCGCCTTGGGGAGCGTCTGCTGCCCTTCGTGCAGCGTGACGACTGGACCGAGGAAGTCGGGCGCGTCTCCTTCCGCCCGGTGGCATCCGCCGTCATCGCGCCAGACTCCGAGCTGCCTTCCGGGCCGCTCGGCACCGAGAGCACGCAGCGCTACAGCATCCTGAAGGGTGGCATGAAGTACACCCTGAACGAGTCTGAGCTGCGCAAGCTGCGCGACATCTTCCTGCCTGGCCGCCGTGTCACGCCAGCGGAGATCTTCCGCGCCCGGCCTTACCAGTTGGCTAACGCCCTGGTGACCGGCTACCTCGACCTGGCCGAGGCGCAGCGCTGGGAAGTGCTCTCTAAGGGCACTTACACCATCCCGAACACCTCCGTCGCCGTCGATTACGGCGTAGCTGGGGGCAACAAGTTCGCGCTCACCAACACCGACACGTGGAACGCCGACACGACCGCCGACGGGCTGGACGACATCCAGACTTGGGCGGATGCGATGAAGACGGACATCGGGGCGTACCCGCGCCTCATCGTCATGTCCACCAAGCAGCTGAACAACCTGCTGGCCCAGGCCGCGACCCGCACGCGCCTCGCCATCGCCGGTTACGCTGGCATCGGCGGTACGGTGACCGGCAGCACCACGCAGGCGAAGATCGAGTTCTTCCGCGATCAGCTCAACGCCTACCTGGCACGCCGCGAGATCGGGCCGGTCGTGACCTACGACCGCATGTACAACAAGTTCGACTTCACGGGGGCCGCGCAGCCCGCCGCCACGCGCTTCCTGCACGAAAACCGCGTGGTCGTCATCGGCCCAGCGGCTGTGGACGGCGGTTTCGGCTTCGATAACGGCTTCGGCTACCAAGTCGACGGCCCGGTGGTGGAGAACAACTTCGCCCCCGGCCTCTACACCTGGATGGCGGAACAGGACGAACCCTTCGAGGTGGCCATGAAGTCCGTCTTCTGGACGCTGCCCATCCTCACCGACCCCCGCACGCTCATGTGCGGCACCGTTCAGTAACCAGTAGTCACCCGAGGCGGGGCCAAGCGCCCCGCTTCGCCCCAGAGAGGTGAACCGTGGCGTTGATAGCTAAAGCAAGAGTCAAGTACGACAAGAAGTGGTACCAGCCCGGCGAAGAGCTCCCTAAGATGCCAGCTGAAGCAGCCAAGGCCCTCAAGGCTGTCGGCGCGGCGGCGGAAGGCACTGGGCGCGCGGAGCAGGCTGAAGCCAAGCGTCTCACGCAGCGCATGGCGACGCTCCAACAGGAGGTAGCCGAGGGTGAAGAGGAACTTGCACGCTTGGACGAGATCCTGAGTGTTCGTACCCCCGTATCGGAGGCGCTGGCCGACCGAAAGGCAGCGCTCACTCGCGCCAACAAGGGCGATGATGAGGCCGAGAAAGAGGCGGCCCAGGCTGCTGTCGTGGACGCAGAGGCGGCACGTGCTGAGGTGAAGGCCGCACAGAAGGCGCACGCCGCGCTTTCCGAGTCGATGGCCGCTAAGCGTGCGGCCTTGCAGGAGATGAGCTGACGTGACGCCGGTCGCCCCGAGTGAGGTGCTGGCAGCTTCGCTGCTGCGCCCCGCGTACTTCGGGGTGGCTGAGGCTGTCGTTGATATCGGCGGCTCGCCCGTGGCGGCGGTGGACGTGCCTGGCAACAAGGTGTATGGCGTGGTGGAGTCGTCGCGCCTCATCTTCGAGTCGATCCCAGGCATCGTCGGGCCACCAGAGCGGGTAAAGCTCGCGTTGATATACTACACACTGGCTCGACTGTTCGGCGTCCTCGCCGACGAGAAGGGCATGTTCGTTGGCCTGGTCACTCAACGGGGCGGCCAGGTCAGCACCCCCCTCGGCAGCCATGCCGAGTTGATGCGTGCCGCAAGCCGCAACTACCAGGAGGCACGCAACTTGTTCCCGGAGGCCGAGTGGCCCCCGCTTGACCCGGAGGCCAGCGGTGGCCTCATAACCGTCAGGCGTACTTATGTCCCGTGAGGGTTACTACTTCAAGATGCTTCAGCACGGCGTCAACGTGCTCAACGACGCCGCTGAGGATGTAGCCGCCTTCGAGGAGTACGCCGTCTACATCACGTTCCCCGGTCAGCCGGGTGTAGCGCCGGCCACGATAGAAGTAGAAGGCTACTTCGACACCAACCCAAGCCCAACCGCTTACGCTGCCGTCGGGCAGAAGGTCAGCCTCAACGGCATCCTGTACGTTCGCGCGACCCAGGCGCCACAGCGCCTCACCAACGTCTACGACCAAGGCGTGATCGCGGGGCTGACCTTCAGCGTGCGCGGTCGCAAGTACCGCTGCGTGAAGGCCGAGTTCGATCGCAGTGAGTACCTGTTCATGCTCTCCGATATGAACGAGGCCCCCAATGATCAGCTTCGCTGACATCCTCATGCGCGACTTGCAGCGCCTGGCGGCGGTGGCACGCGATAACGTCAAGGCGACCGGCTTGGTGCTGAAGGACGACTGGGAGTCGCGCTTCGGTGACGACGACCGTATCGGCGACGAGTACGGCAACGAAGGTAACGCCAAGCGGCTTTCCAGCAAGACCCTTGACGCCCGCGAAGAACGCGGCTACTTGGGCGATACCATGCTGTTCGACCCGACGCTTGAGCACGTCGAGGAGCACGGGATGCTGGCCGACAGCATCGAGTTGGGGCCGTTCACCGAGAAGCTCGGCGCACAAGGCCGCTACCACGGGCAGTCTGGCGCCTTCACGAAGCACCCCATCTTCCCGTACAACGAGTACGGCCTCGGGGTTCCGCCGCGCACCACCCTCCTGCCTACTGTGCTCACCGTCATCCCTAGGGAGAAGGAGGAGCTGCGTGCCGCCTACGAGGCGGTTCTGGGGCGGCCCGTGGTGGTGATCAAGTGAACCGCGTCGACGCCGAAGTCGATATCCGCCTCGCGCTGCGCAAGATGTACGCCGAAGGCATCGTCTACCCCCTGACGGGCGGGTACACGGATGACGTGATAACCGTCAGCGGCGACGTTGACGGCATCCCTTACGGCGACATCTACAAGCAGGGCGATTACTTCACGGAGCCGGTCGGGGCCGGGCTGCTCGGCAAGATCTACTACGTCGCCTTCTCCGAGGCCAACAACCCGACCATCAAGCTGCAACAAGAAGTCTCTCGCGGACAGGCGCGACCGAAGGTCGTGATCGTCGAGGACTTCATCCACTTCGAGGTGAACGACCCGCGTGTTCACATCGGCATCCGCAGTCGCGGCACGGCACGCTCCGGCTTCGTTCGCGCCCTGTACGGCGGCCGCGTGCTCCACGTCGATCGCGGCGGCTTCGTACTCACCGAACCGTTCTGGCGCGGCAGCTTCTGGCTACACGTCGAAGGCAAGGACCGCTTCGAGACGGCTTACGTGTTCAGCATGGTCAACAGTCGCCAGAAGCTCATCACGGACATATACAAGTTCGAGATCGACTTCGTGCCCATCAGGGTGGATGTCGTGAACCTAGAGGCGAACGGCGTGTTCCGTAACGTCCTGACGGCGAACGTCACCGCACGCTGCACCGCCGACACGCCCGTCCACCAGCTGCCGGATGGGATGCCGGAGGTCTACTTCGGCACGGACATCATCACCGGCGTTTCTCCCGTCATCGAGGACTGGGACCGCGGTGAACCGTTCCCCTGGTACGCGGAGCGGGTCGGCAACTACCCGCTCAGCCAAGAAGCCGACGACGCCGGAGTGGCGGATATGCCGCCCACAGAATAGGAGAGGTTATGCAGTATCAAGTCATGCGGAAGGGCCACAAGGTCGGGCATCACCGCCTTGAGTACGGCTCCGTGGTCACCGCCAAGGCGTTAGGCACGACGGATGACGCACTGCGGGCGTTCGTCGAGCGCGGCGTTCTGGCGCAAGTTTCCAGCGAGAACACCGAGAAGACTGGTAAGAAGACCAAGATGGTGGAGGACGCATGAGAAGTTCTGACGTATTCAAGCTGAGGGAGGACTTCCAAGGCGCGTTTGGCTCGCTGCCATCGGAGGTCGCCCCACGACTACTCTTGATCGGTGACTTCCCTGCCGGTCGGTCTGGACTCAACAGCTTGCCGCCTGGTAGCGGCCTCAGCCTCGGCGATGTCATGCGCGAGTATGGCGACGGCAACGCCGACTACAACCTGGACTACGCCAAGACCTTCGCCTCGCGAAGCTACAACGGCATCCGGCCAGCAGGGTTCGACATCTACAACGTCAAGCCCGCCGACGCGACCTTCGCGCAGAGCGCCATCATCACCGACGCTGCGGTTCCTAGCGCCGTCGACCTGTTCCGCTTCAAGGCCATCGGCCCCGGCGCTGCGTACAACAGCCTCACGGTCAAGGTGACCATCAGGCGCATCGTCGCCTCCCACCCCGCTGGCAACAACACGGCGGTGTGCGACGTTGAGGTGCAAAGCCCGAACCCTGACGCCTCCCCAGAGCTCTTCGAGGGGCTGGTGTTCACCTACGAAGGCGGCACGGCGGGCGCTTCCGGCCTGCACCGCACGCGCAACGCTAGCGTCATGAACGATCCCGTCATGGGCAGCCGCTACGTGCGCCTTGAGTACCAGCCGACGGCGGCGACCAGCACCATCAACGCGAACCGCGTGGCTGGCGATTCTGTCACGGCGACCCTCACTGGTGCCACGAACGGCTCGGCGCTGTCCAACAGCAACTGGGAGGCCGCCATCGACGCCGTGTCGGGCATCGCCTTCCGGTGGTTCACCATCGCCAACCCGCCCAGCACCGTGGTTCGCGCCTACTTGCACAACACCCTCAAGACCGCGCCGTTCCGCCTGGTGTTCCTGAACCAGATGTACGGTGAGACGCTGACCGACTTCATCAACGACACCGACACCTACGGCGACGGCCCAGGCGACGGCACCGGCGCTAAGTTCTTCGGCTGGGGCGCTCAGGCGGCCGTCAACGGCCGCGAGGTCCCGGCCAGCGCCGCGTACCTAGGCGAATGGTCGGCTAAGATCTCCGCTAACGGACTCGGCGGCTCGTACCCGGTCGGCAACTCGCCGCTCGGCTTCCGCTCCATCTCCGTGAATGACAACCTCACCAAGGGCCAGATGGACGCGGCAGCGGCAGCGGGCGTCAACTACCTCAAGCAGCTTGATAGTGGCGCTTACGGCGTCCACGGCTACTACACGCTCGATGACCAGCTTGATCGCATGGGCGACCTGGGCGTGCGCAGCATCATCAACGACATCGGCCGACGTCTCGCCATCGCGTTCACGCCACTGGCGCACAACCGGCCGAACAACGCCATCACGCGTGGCACCATTCAGCGCCTCGGCGACCAGGCCATCATGCCTTACGTCAACTCCGGGGCGGTGAAGCGTGCTTCGACCGGCACCTTCGACCTGATGGAAGTCCAGAACCGCTGGCAGGGCGTCAGCTTCCCGAGCCTGCCCGGCTGGGCGGTGTTCATGGCGAGCATCAAGCTCAACGGCACCCTCGGCGGGGTGTTCGCGCACCTCACCGACGCCGAGATCGAGGGCCTGACCAGCATCGCTGGCGGCGCCCCGGCTGCGCCAGCGGCTGCGGCGGGAGGGAACTGATGTACGAAGTCGAGTTCGCCATCAACACAGAGACGCTAGGCCGCCTGTTCACGCAGGCGCGTATCGACACCGAAGGGGTCGACCTCTCGCTCATCAACACGCGCGTCTGGAACGCCGTCGGTGCCCCGCCCGCCCGTCCACTGGGGTTCAACCCCAGTTACGATCAGGGCGCACGCGGCCCGACGCCTCGCGTGACGCCGTTCACCGTGGAGCGCTTGACCTGCACCTTCCCGGCCTTCGTCGTGAAGGGCGATGCGCCCGCTACGCGGCATTACCTGAACGAGAACATCACCGCCTTCTTGGATTGCTGCGTGAAGCTGGCGGCCAGACGGCCCGACCTCATCCCGCAAGCCACTATGGGCATCACGGTGCGCGGCCTCTTCGAGGAGAACGAGCCGAGCGACGAGAACTCCGCGTCTGCCGCTGAGCTCTACAACTTCGAGGACGTGTACGAGAGTGTCGTGGTCGTGTACGCCGGTGGTGACAACAGCAACTACTCCGTCGCGTTCGATGTGCTGAAGCGTCCTAAGAGGACGACTATCAACCACTACGACGCCACTTGATCTAGGCGTTTCCGCCCCGTAGGGCGTTCTCGCACCAGGCCCCCACTTGCTACGGGGTGGGGGCCAACAAATCAAACCTCCCGCCGTAGCCGTGGAGGACGGTATGAAAGCTAAGCATGTTCGTCTGATTTACGGCGTCATCCTCACCGACGATGGTGGGCTGGCGCCGGTTGTCGATTACATCGAGCCGTTCACGCTCGAACTCTTGCACCCCATCGACGGCGTTGACAAGATCGACGTGCGCCCCAACACGCTGCGCCAGGTGCTCGATATTCACGAGAAGGCGGCGAGGGATGCGCGTCCGGGTTCGCGCCAGTACGGCGAGGCCGTGATGCGCCTCAACCTTGAACAGCGCACCGATCCGGTGCTGACAGCCGCGCAGTTGGACCAGATGGCCGGCGTTGACTATGACGCCCTCAACCGGCTCATCGACTCTGGCACGCACCCATCCACCGGGCAGGAGGCGTTCTCGCTGCGCGATGACGTGGACGTGACCCGCGATGCGTACCTGAAGCTCCACACGATGCAAGACCGCAAGCTAGCGGAGCAACGCCTGCCGACCGATGGTGGCGACGAGACGGTGCTCTTCAGCGCTCAACTGACGTGGTTGGTGACGCGCTTCGGCACGCCAGAGGCGGGCATGTTCGACAAGCGCGGCGACGTGCCGTTCGCGGCGTTCATGAACATCACTTGGTACGACTTCCAGCTCCTGACTCGCCACTTGATGATGCGTGATTACAAGCCGCTCAGCGAGATATTGGAGGGCAGGGTGGATGTTGGCGGCAAGCCAACCCCGTTTCCCGGTGTACCTGAAGATGGCGATCCGTCAGCTAAGCCAAAAGATGGTAAGCGGCGAGTTGCCGGCAAGTGATTGGATAGAACACCTGTACAACATGCAGCGTGCTCACGAGGTGGCGCGTAAGGGGTACATCATGTACCTCAAACATTCCGGCGAACGAATCACCGACCTCCGTACCCTGCCGTTAGATGAGTTGCGCGAGTGGTATGACAGCGTGCGTGACGCGAACGAGCGCGAGGCAAAGCGCCGCAAGGACGCTATCCAAGCCATGCAGCGCAAGCGCGGCCGGGGGTAGTCATGCCACCGGGTGAGAAGGGCGTCAGCATCTTCGGTGCGTCCTTCCGGGCGGATATCGACTTCTCGAAGGCGCTCACAGAGGCGCGGAACCTCGACACGGCCATCAAGTCCATCGGGGCGTCCATCAAGGCGATGGTCCGCGACTCGGTGGGGCAGCTCGATAGCCTGGCCGTCGCCCTAGCGTCCGTCAGCGCGGCGGCGGCTGGCGCTGGGGTTGCCGGGGTTGGGGCTAGGGCTGGGGCTGGGGCCGCAGCGGCGGCGGCGGCTGCCAGCGTCGGGGTGCGGGGCGCGTCGCCGTCTCAAGGAACGATCTTCGGCGGCGTGCCCATGCCGGGCGGCACGGTGTACTTGCCTGGCCGGGGGAGCATCGAGTTCCCCCGCGCCGCCCGGCCGATCGCTACGCCGATGACCCTGCCGTCAGCGCCGATGCCAAGCGGCATGGTGTACGTTCCCGGCTACGGCTCCACTTACACCCCGGAAAGCGCCGCAGGGCGGTCGCAGCAATGGAGTGGCGGCCCCGTCGCCGGACGGACCTACACCAGCGCTGACGGGCGCGTGTGGCGCATCGGCCCGAACGGCACGTACCACCAAGTCGGTGGCCCTGGCTACACGCCGCCCCCACCCGGTGGCGGCTACACACCACCCCCTGGCGGCGGCTACGCACCTCCACCCCCCGGTGGTGGCGGCGGCTTCACGCCCCCACCTCCCCCTGGCGGCGGCTACGCGCTTCCGCCCCAGGGAGGCCCCTCCTACGGCGGGCAGGGCATGTACGGCGGCCGCTGGGTCGGCTTCAGCGACCTGTTCCCCGGCCCCAACCTAGGCGGCATGTGGGAAAGCACGTGGGGCGGCGTGAAGCACGCCAGCGGCCAGTACCGTCGCGTCTTGGGCGGCGTTCGCGGGATCTTCAACTACCAGAACCTGATGCGCGGCGCGGCCGGTTTGTACATGGCGCAGAACATCGGCAACGTCGTCGGCTACGCGGCGCAGAGCACCATCGGGCAGGCTCTGGATCTAGAAGAGCGCCAGACCTTGCTTCAGAACGCCTTGATGTCCGACAAGCTGGGTATCTCGCGCCAGTTGGCGGGTAGTGAATCGCGGCGCCTCATCTACAGCGATTACTTCGCCGGTATGCCCGTCACGGCTCAGGAGATGGGTCTGTCGCGCCCCGAACTCGCGGAGCAGTTTCGCCAGTTGGCGCCTATCATCCGCATCACGGCGCAGACGCAAGACGAGTTCCAGGCTGGCTTGCAGACGGGCGCTCTGGCCCGCGCCTTGCTGGTCGCTCGTGACCCGGTGCAGGGCACCAAGGGCGCGATGGTGGCCCTGTCGGAGCTCTACTCCGGTGGCCCCGACCGCTTCCGCTCGTTGGCGCTGCGCTTCGAGTTGCCGAGGAACCGTCTCCTTGAGATCGAACAGGAGATGGGCGGCGCTAACGCGGCGGATCCTGGCAAGGTGCTCATCCAGATGCTCTCTGAGATGGGCTTCGGGCCTGACTACCTGACGCGCCGTGCGGGTACGACCGCCGGCCAGGTAGACCGCATGGGCGCGTTGTACCAGAACTTCCGCGTCGAGTTGTACTCCGACTCGTTGGATAAGGTTCGCACGAACTTGACGCAGCTGAACGACGCTTTCGAGTCCTTCCTCGATTCCAACGCCGGGGAAGAGGTCATCTCGCTCGTCGACCGAATATTCGGTAGCATCACCGGCTTCGGCACCGGCCTCGTGTCGCAGCTTCTGGGGACCTCACTGAACGCCGTCGTCGACAGCTCGGATCCTATTCGCACGGCGCGGCACATCTCGGAGTACATGCAGACCCGCAACGGCCAGTACGTCGACAGCGCCGGCGCGATCCTCACGGCTGGGCAGGCGTTCGTCGACGCGGCTAAGCTCATCACCGACAAGCAGTTCACTTGGGCGGCGCGCGCCCCGCAGTCGAACACTTTCGCCAGCCTCAGTATGCAGTCGGCGTTGATGGCCAGTGGACTAATGGGCGGCATGGCCGGCACCAACTGGCTGCTCGGCGGGGCTGGGGCGGGCGTCGTGAAAGCCTTCGCGGGCGGGGCGTCGGCGGGGTTCGGCGCCCTTGGCAAGGCCCTCATGGCGGGGCCAGCCATCCCGCTCGCGGCGGCGGCGGCCATCGGAGTGACCGCCGCCACCGCCATGCAGAGTGGGAACATCGCCCGCAACTGGCGTGAGTTCGCCGCGATGAGCCCAGAACTCGCGGCGCAGGCGGGTTACGACGCGAACATGAGTGGTTCTGAGCTCTTCTGGCGGCGCGTCGGCAACGCCGGCAGTCACGTGCTGGATGTCATCACCCCCAGGATCAAAGGCAGTCAGTTCCCGGAGTGGATGCGCCCCGGCCCCGACCCCGCTTGGACGATGCAGGAGGCGATGCGTAAGGGCGGCATCGCCACCATCTTGCGTAACCGCGCCGCGCTGATGATGACCGAGGGCGCCAGCGAGAGCGACATCCGCAGCGACCTGGCGCTCACGGTGGACGAGTTCTACCGCGCCAACCCGAATGTTCCGTACAACAACACCGAAGTGTTCCAGGCTGTGCAGTACGCCATGCAGCCGGTGATGCAGGGTGACCTCACCATGTCAGGCGAGGCGCTGCTCGGGGTGGCGCTGCGGCGCTCGGTGCAGACGGGCCGCGCTGCGTTGGTGGGCGAGGACGGCGCGGTGTTGAGCTCGAACGCCGTGGTTGACGTTGAGAGCGCGGCGCGCATCGGCGACATCTGGGATAGCGTCGTCGCGGCCCAAGGTGGCGAGGAGCAAGGCATCGAGTACCTGAAGGGCATCCTCGCTGCCCTAGGCGTGATCGAGGGGAACACCAAGAAGAGCGCGGAGGCGCTGACCGCTACCAGCTACTTGCGCCCCAGCCAAGTCGGTGACGTGTTCACCGGCTTCGTGCAGGATCCCGACTTGCGCTTCATTCGCGGCACCAGCATCCCGCGCCCCTCCACGGCCTCGCCGAGCCCCGCAGCGCCGAGTGTGGACGACAGCAAGGCCGCCACGACGGCTGGCGGCAACTTCTGGGGCGGCGTCATCACGGAGCCTTACGGGGCGGCGCGTAACAACAGTTACGGGTCGCACACCGGCCTTGATGTGGTGCTCAGCGACCCGAACATCAAAGCGCTGGCCGGGGGGTCCGTCGAGTACCTGTACACAGACGCCGATTACGCCAGGAACGCCGACCTGTTCGGCGGTGGCGGGACCAGCATCTTCGGGAATAGCGCCATCTTCCGCGACGCCTACGGACTAGCGACCATCACTTACTCGCACCTGTCTGACGACACGAAGGCGCAGTACGGAGCCGATCCGCGTGGCGTGCGCGCCGGGCAGGCGTTCGCCGTGCAGGGGAACACCGGCAAGGTGTACAGCAGCAGCGGTGGCGACGGCACACATGTCCACATCGGGGCCTACCGCGATGGCCAGCGCGTCGACCCGATGAGCCTTGACGGCCTTTACAGCGGCTTCAACACGGTTCAGCCGCCCACGGATACCGGCAGTACCGTGAGTGCGCCGCTGACCATCGACGTTGGCGGTGTCAAGGTGGAGGCCGCGCCGGGGCAGTCGGCTGAGGAGATCGCCCAGGCGACCGTCGACGCCATCCTTGATGGCCCCGACTTGAAGCGCAACTTGTTCCAGGCGATATCGGATCTCATCGTCCGGGAGCTGGCGGCCCCCATCTCGGCCCGCAACGCTCAGTACGCCGCGAGAAGTGGAGCCAGGTGATGGATAGCCAACGTGAACTCCCACCGCCAAGCTTCTACCTCAGCACCATCAAGACGGGGCAGTTGTGGCTCTTCAGCGACGTGCCGATAATCTCCGAAGGGTACCGCAGCACCTTGAACATCCAGCCGCTGCCGGGCATGAACGCGCCTTACGTCAGCCAAGGCTACGGCTCGGGGTTGGCGTGGTCGTTCGAGGCGAAGCTGAACGCTTGGAACAAGTTCCTCGCCAGCGAGGCGAGGTCGAGTGGTCGCGACCCTGGCGCTAACGTGTACGACGAGTACCTGGCCATCAAGAAGTTCATCGACGATAACGGCCCCAGCCCACTGATGCTGTTCCACGCGCCGAAGCGTGACGCTATGGTGGTGGCGCTTCAGTCGCTGGACAGCGAGATCGCGCTGCAAGAGGATGTTCCCTCGTTCGGCGGGGCCGACGCGCAGATGCCAAGCACCATCCCGGTCAGTATCACCCTGATGCAGGTTCCAGAGTACAGAGTAGAGTTCAACTGATGCCCATATTCGTTATCCCCCACCGGCAGCGCATCTGGCAGGCTATCGCTAGCGCGTACCGGCCGCCGAACAACCCGTTCGCGCTGTACGCCGAGGATGAACGGATCGGCAAGTACCACGCCGGCACGCTGGGCATCAACTTCCAGTCTGGCGTGAACACCCTCAGTCTGCATAACGCTTGGTTGACTGGTTATTGGCCCGGTGGTTACCCGCTGCGCATCCCCAGTGAGGGTCGCGCCGCCAGCTTCCCCGACATGATCTCGCCGTGGACGGCGGCTAGCGGCATGGGGTACTCGATCATCCCCAACACCGAACCGCTGGTGCCGCCAGTGGCGGTCAGGCACGGCGACGTTCCCGCGTGGGTGCAGGCGTACTTCAACTACCTTCAGAACCAAGTGGACATCTATGGCGTGGTCGTGAGGCGCGAACGACGGCCAGAGGTGGCGCGGTGAGGCCGGACACTACCGGCCTACTGGTCGGTGGCGGCGGCTCTAGTGGTGGCCGGGACCTCGGCGGCGGGGGCTACGTGCTCGGTTTCCAGCCCGCCTTTCGCGTCTACGTCAACGGTAAGCGTTTGATGACCCAACTTCGTCAGGGCGGGGTCCAGGCGGTGCGCGGTTACGACGCGGCGATAAGGCGCGTGGAGGTCAACCTCGGCATCGACCAGGTGCATATGGCGACCATCACCATCATCGGCGAGGAGTCGGCCAAACTGGTCGGCGCGGAGTTCGAGAAGACCATGCCTGTGCGCGTGGAGGTCGGCTACGAGGATCGACCGAGCAGCTTTCAGGAAGTGTTCAGTGGGTATATCATGCAGGCTTACCCGGCCGGCACGAACCCCGTGGCAGTCGATGTCGAGTGTGATAGTCAGATGTTCCAGGCACGCGAAACGCGCACGTCGGCCACCGGCACCGAGGCGGCTCAAGTGCTGTACATTGCCGACACCCTGCTTCAGCAACGCTTCCCCATCAGCGCTAACGTTGAAGATGTCGCGCAAGGCGAGGCCGACGAGGGCGGCGAGAGTGACAACAACCTCCTCGATTACATACAGCGCTGGTCCAAGGCCAACTTCGTTCATTGGCTTGACCAGATGAACGGAGAGGTTCACTTCTTCTACCCTGGCGCTAAGCCGCAACTCGGGCGCGAATATCGCACGTGGACGCTCTCCACGCGTCGTACCCAGCTCGGCGACACCAACCCGCCGATCCTCACCACCTGGACGCCACGGCAGAGCTTCGTGGAGTCGCCGGCTACCATCGAGGCGACCTGGGTCGCGCCAGAGGAAGGCTTGGATCTGAAGTCGGTGGTCGTGTCGGCCACAAACCCTATGGGGGTGGAGGGTACCTCGCTGCACATCGGCTTCTTGTCCACCGCCACGCAGCAAGACGCCCAAGATATCGTCGACCGCGCTGCCGGTGATTACTACTGGGCGTCCATCGAGGGCGACTTCGCGTTGCTTACGGGACTCCCCATCCTACCGCTCGACGAGATCAAGGCCCTCAACCCGCCTCCGGGCCTGGAAGACCTGTACGCCACACCTATGGAGATAGTGTCGGTGACCCACATCATCGACGAGTCGGGTTGGCAGACCAAAGGCGCCTTGCGCGGCGGGCGCGGCGCGGAGGCCCCCGCATGATCTGCCACATCTCCGAGGTCGTGGAGGCGAACTACAAGGCTTCACCCGAGACGAACAAGGCAGGAGTCAAGTACCCCCGCCATTACGCACGTGTGAAGATGCCGTGGATCGCTTCCGTCGCCAACCCCGACCCCATCACCCCGCACCCCATCCCGGTGTTCCTCAACCACTTCCACGGCGATCAGATGGACTGGCAGCCGTTGAAGCCGGGCACGCGTGTGGTGGTGGCTCCGGTCGATAGGTCGCCCATCAACCCTATCGGCTTGGCTGTCATCGCCTACGGGCCGCAGAACACCGACGACCGCTACAGCGACTTGCGCGAGACGGTCGATTACACCAAGCGCGCGGGCAACGGCGGCGAGGACCGCTACGTGAACGCCCCCTCCGACCCGGTGTTCGGCCCCAACGGGGATGTCGGCCGCACGCACCTCGATAGTCGCGGCCACGGCTGGCAGACGCGGCACCCCTGGCCGACCGACCCCAACCGCGACACGTCGGAGGTCATCGGGCCGTCCACCGTCGTCCTGGACGAACACCGCCTCGACGACACCGTGGTGCGCTGGCGGGTGACGCACACCGGCCTGGGGGTGGTCTACACCATCCTGGCCGACGGCGTAGCCAAGGCCCTCACCATCAAGGACGACAAGGGCAACAGCTTCGTGCTGAACACCGCGAGCAACGACTTGATCCTCACGCTGGTACGCGGCATCAGTCTGGCCGCCGTCAGGCTCGGCTTCTACGGCACTACGCCCATCACCAAGCCCGCCGTGACCGGCACTAAGACCGCCGCTGATGGCGCAACCACCCCGGCTCTCGCTAGCCTGCTAACAGCGCTAGCCGACCTGGGGCTCATCACGAATAGCACCACATGATTCCTGCGGCGGCGTCGATGCCCACAGTAGCGTCGTTACGGAGGCTGTGATGGACCCCGTACTTGCTTACTTCGATGTATCCAACGGCGGCGTGTCCGTACCGGAGACGTTCAGCTCCCCGCTGGCGCGGCAGATCGCCGACGCCTTGCGCATCCGCACCAACACCATTGCCGGACGCCCCAACTTCGGCAACTTGGCCTTGGAGTTCATCCACCAGGGCCGCGCCCTACCGGCCAGCGTTCTGCGTGATTACGTCCTGCGCACCCTGCAAGCCTTCGTGCCGGGCATCTTCTTCCAGGTCGTGGCCGATGATGACATTGACGAGGACGGCTTTCAGCGCTTCCTCGTGGAGTACCGCACCCCATGAGTTACCTCATCGACCAAGAGGCGTGGCTGGCGTTCTACGCCGAGCGCCTACAAGTATCGCCAGAGAACCTAGGCGAACGCGACATCCGCCTGGCGCTGGCCCTGTATCACGGCATCTACTTGCCGACCGCCGCCACCATCGAGCTCCGCAGCAACGAGCTCGACTTGCGGCAGCGCTTCGCTGAGTTCGGCTTCGAGCCGGATGTCGCCAGCTTCGCCACCGCTAAGGTGCGCGTCACCGTTCCCGCCGCGCCAGCTGGTGGCAGCTATTCCTTGGCCGCCCCGTTCATCGTGGTGCAGGGAGACTTGCGCTTCATCGCCACCGAGGCGCTGGTCATCCCCGTGGGCCAAACGGTCGGTGAGGCGGAGATCAAGGCCGAGATGCAGGGCCGCGACGGCACGCCGGATGAGGCGGCGGCGTCCATCACCGCTAGCGCCGGCTGGTTGCGCGGAGCCACGGTGGTCATTGCCGATGTCTCGCCGGGCCGCGACGGCAGCGAGATCGCGGAGATCCGCACCCTCTTCCGGGCTTACGCCTTCAACCCCCAGGCGCTAGTGCGCGACGTAGACCATGCGGATTACGTGGGGCTCAACTTCCCCGACATCGGACGCGCCTTCGCCAGCGCCCGCACCGAGGTGCTTTACACACCGCCCTCCACCTACACCAAGACCGCCCCGAAGGCCGGGCACTTGACGCTAGCCCTCGTCGACCAGGCTGGTGGTGCCGCCATTGACGCGCAGACCACGGCGGTGAAGGACGCCCTGCTGCACGTCACCGTGCCGTACGGCGCGTCGGCGCTGCATGTCATCCCCGCTCAGCCGGTTCCCATCAGCGGCACCATCGAAGCCGTGATCGAACCGGGGGCCGACGAGGACGACATCAAGACGAACATGCTTGAGGCGATACAGCGTCACCTGGATTGGCGCACCTGGCCGCACGAACGCCCCGTGTTCGCGGGGCAGCTGTGGGGCGCCATCGCGTCCGTGCCGAACGTTCGCTACATCGTCGACATCACCCTCAACGGCCGTTTGCTTGACGCGACCCCAGACGCCCTTGTCTACGAGTTGGAACCGTGGGAGTACCCGACGCCTAGCATCGCAGCCGGAGACATCACGCTCACCGAGGCGCAGTGATCCGCGCTTACCACGACCCGGCCCTACTACGGCCCATCAGCCGGGATAGGTCGTGGCTCGCGGCGCTAGAGTTACCAGCCGGTCCGCAGCATTACCGCGAGAAGCGCGTGTACATCCACAACCCGGACCCGGCGACGGTCACACTCACCTTGAGTCACACGAACGCCGACGCGTCGTTCGACATCTCGATCCCGGCCACGCACAGCGCCACCACTGGGGTGACTAGCTTCCTCATCCGCAGCACCGTTCGCCCCGCCGCCCCGCTACCGTCGCTGACCGACTTCGCCGTCACGGCAGCAGGCTTCCGGTTGGAGGTCACTGCCTTCGCGCTGCCGGTGGCCGACGAACGCTTCGGCCGCCAAGATGTCGGCCCGCTGCGCGACGTGAACGCCCTCACGCGCTACGTGGCGTCCGGCATGGGCTTCGTAGACCAGGAGTACCAGGACAGCATGGTGGCGTTCATGGTGGATCGCCTGTATGACGACGCCATCTGGGCGCTGAATAAGCACTACTTGTACAACCCGCTCTACTGCCCCATGCGCCTCGTCAAGGCGCGCGCGAACTCGATGGGCTACGACCCGCCCGGCGTGCCCGGCCTGCCGCCGCAAGTGCGGCGCTTCGTCTACTCGCAAGCCTTCCGCCTGGCTCGCGCCACCGGCAGCCAGGAGGGGGTGCTCAGCATCTTCCGCGCCGTCGGGGTGCAGCTCATGGGCGTCGACGTGTGGCGCGAGGACTTCACGTGGTTCGTGCGCGTGCCGCAGTGGGTCCTGGGGCAGTTCTCTTCCGCGCTACTCGCCGTGCTGGCGCTTTACCACGTCGACGCCTACTGTATCGTGAACTTCGGCGTGCAGGGCGACACTCTCGGCAACGACTATTACGACATCCGCTACACGGGCGACGGCATAGCGCCCATCGGCCCTGGGGCCAACTTCCTGCTTCTGGAAAGCGGAGACATCATCCTGCTTGAAAGTGGCAGTAAGGTCATAATCGAGTAGGAGGAGTGATGGCTGATACCAAGGTAAGCGCACTACCCGCCGCCGATCCCCTGACCGGGGTTGAGCTCGCGTATGTGGTCCAAGGCGGGACCAGCAAGCGCTCGACGGCGGCGGCCATAGCGGCGCTGGCGGAACCAGCGGTCTACGTCGCGCTCGGCAACTCGTCGGGCACGGCCACGGTCAACTGCTCCAACGGCGCACAAGTGACCGGCACGATGCGGCTCACGGGCAACGTGACCCTCGCACCGTCCAACGTGCCGTCCGGCAGGCTCGTCACCATCACGCTGCGCGTCGTCCAGGACGGCACGGGCGGCAGGACGCTGACGTTCCCCACGAACACCACGATCCTGAACGGCGGCGACGGCTCGATAGCAGGCGGCGCGAACCAAGTGTCGGTCGTGACCCTGGTGACGGCAGATGGCGGCTCCACGTGGCTGGCGGTGGTGGCAGACGTGCGCCCCACGCAGTACGAGTCCTTCTACCTGAACCCACCGGCAGACGGTAACTACTACATCACCTTCACGCATCCGGTGACCCTGAACCTAAGCGGGGTCGCGAAGCGCGGCCTCGGCACCACCACCATCGGGTACGCGAAGTCCACGGACGGCACTAGCTTCACGAGCGTGACGGGTTCGCAGTCGTTCGCGGCTAACAATGTGCTGCGCGTCAACGTGACGGGCTTCAACACGTGGCTGGCGTTGACCATCCCTAGGACGGCGTAATGGCGCCCGTCCTGCTTGGCCTAGGCACGGCGGCCCCACCGGCTGCCACCGACAAGACGTTCTACACGGCCGCGAACACCGACACGCTGTTAGCGTCGGGTAGTGCCATCTACACCGAATACTTCGACATCATGACCAAGTCGGCGCAGAAGAGTTGTTACATCCGCCTTCCCAACGTCACCGTGCCGAAGGACGCCACGATCGTCTCCGCTTCGGTGTCGTGGGTCGTGCGGTGGTACGACAACTATCCCGCCGCCTCGTACACGGACGACGCCGTTGACTGGCTCGACTACTGGGTAGAGCGAGTCGATAACTCCCTCGCGCCGACCACGTATGCCGCCTTCAACACCCGCGTAGGCAGCTTCTCGGCGGATAAGCGGCTGTACAAGTCCGGTATGAACGGCGGCGACAGCGTGCGGGTCGCGGAGTCAGACATAACCTCCGCTATCCAGGCGCTCGTGAACCGCGCCTCTTGGGCGTCTGGTAACGCTGTCGGGATCTTCACGCGCAACAACGCGGCCACCGCCAACGGCCTGGCTGGCATCCCGCACCAGATCGCCACCGGCGACGCTCAGCGCCCACGCCTGATGGTGTCTTACTACTAGGAGAAGCATGTCGCTGTTGCTGTACGCACGCAAGGGGTTGGTAGCCGCAGACGGCTCGCCGATTGCGCCGCCGCCGCAAGGCGACACGCAGGTCGTCAACTACGTCGTTGACGCCGCCACCGACTTCGCCAACCCGGAGCGCGGCTGGTACGTCGAGGACTCAAGCAAGTACAGCTTCGATGGCACGAAGGGTAACAGCGCGCCGGTCAACGGGGTCGCGCCCGGCCCCACGTTGCAGATGTGCTACGTGCGCCTCGACGCCTACCGCACCACCACGACCCTGCCGTCGTCGTTCCTCAACAACCTCGCCGCCGACATGGCGACCTGGCGCAACAGTGGCCGTAAGGCGGTGCTGCGCTTCGCCTACAACCGCGACTCAAGCGGCGCCGACGCTGACATAGCCACTATGGTCGGGCACATCCAGCAACTCGCCCCCTTGCTTGAGGCTTACAAGGACTCCATCGCCGTCCTGCAAGGCGGATTCGTCGGCGCTTGGGGTGAACAGCACAGCAGCAGCAACGGCATCCACCTGAACACCACGCAGCGGCGCCAGTTCATCGACGCCATCATGGCGAACACGCCCAACACCATGTCAGTGCAGTTTCGCACGCCGTGGTGGATGATCGATCGCTATGGGGCGGATGCCCCCGCCTATGGCGACCGTTTCACCGGCTCTGTCATGTCGCGCCTAGGGCACTACAACGACTGTTACGGCGCGGGTGAATGGATGGCCACCTACTGGAACGAAGCGGTCGCCACGCAAGTGCAACAGCGCCAGTACGCCAACGACATCGGGCGCACCGGCGTCGGCGGCGGGGAGACGTGCGACCTGGACGGCCTCAGCGCCTGGAACGACGGCCCTTACATCATCCAGCAGTTGGAGCTCATGGGCTGGGACTACATGAACTCCGAGTTCTGGAAGTCCATGTATCAGAAGTGGGCCGACAGCGGCCACCTAGCGGAGATCAGCCGCCGTTACGGTCACCGGCTGGCGCTGCACTGGGCGACCCTGCCGCTGACGGCTGCGCCGAACGCGTCCATCAGCATCCAGATGAGCGTCCAGAACTACGGCTTCGGTAAGGTCTACAACCCAAGGCCGATCGACTTGGTGCTCGTCGCCGGTAGCGGCACTGCCAGGACTCTGCGCCTGACTAGCGATGCCCGACGCGACCTGCCGCTCGGCGGCGAATCTGCGGTGCTGGACTACACCGTTACGCTGCCTGCCGATATCGCGCCGGGCGCTTACGCCATGTACCTGGCGCTCCCGGACCCGTCTGCCAACCTCAGCGGCGACCCTCGGTACTCCATCCGGCTCGCGAACACCGGCATGTGGAGCGCCTCCACTGGCAGGAACGGGCTGAACGCGACCTTGACGGTCGTCGGCGGTGGCGAACCGCCGCTTCCATCCGGCCTAATCGGCGTTGGCAGCGGGAGCTCTAGCTACGCCGATTACCCCGTCACGCCGAACACTACGGTCGGCGATTACTATGTCGCCACGAACGGCAGCGATAGCAACAACGGCACTAGCACCTCCACGCCGTTCAAGACCATCGCCAAGGCGCTCTCGTCGGCTTCGGCCGGGCAGACCATCCTCGTGCGGGCTGGCACTTATCCCATCGCCCAGGCACTGAACGTCAACAAAGCGAACATCAAGCTCTTCGGCTACGGCAGCGAACGCTTCCGCCTCGATCGCGGCAACGGCGGCTCCCTCAGCGACGAGGTGTCGCGTGGCATCCTGGTGACGGCCACCGGCGTTCACATCAAAGGCTTCGAGTTGACCGGCGTGCCGGCGCGCTCCGATGACGTGACGGCCTCGTATGCCATCCTGGTGAAGGCCGCCAGCGCGAAGATCGAAGACTTCGTGGTCCACTCCGGCTACACCAGCAGCGTGTGCGTCTACGGAGCCAATAACGCCTTGATACAAGATGGCGTCAGCATCGGCAGCTACGGCGCGGGTGGCGGCACGAACCGGCCCGACGGCTTCGTGGTAACCGCCAACACTAGCAGCGTGGCGTCTGCGCCGCGCATCGTGCGCTGCCTGGCAGCCAACTCCGGCGACGATTGCTTCGACCTGTTCCGCGCCACGCAAGGCGAGTTCATCGACTGCGTGGCGATCGCCCCCGCCTACTCGCCTGATGGCGTCGGGCCAGGCGACGGCAATGCCTTCAAGATGGGCGGCCAGAACTCCGGCGTCGGACCCAACAACGCGCGCGGATGTATCGGGCTGTTCCACAAGGCGCAGGGCCTGAACCACAACTCCACGACAAACCCCGGCAACGCCTACCTTTACAACACGATAGCCAGCGGCGCCATCGGCATCATCAGCGACACGGGCGGTGCGCCGAGCGAGACGCGGAACAACGTCATCGTCGGCAACAGCAGCCGCAACGGCGAGGTGAACGTCAACGGCCCGCTGTCGAATAACCTCCTCAACGTGTCGGCGTCCGTCGCGAAGTTCGCGGATGCCCCCAACGGCGACTACTCCCTAGCGCCTACCAGCCCGGCTATCGGGCTTGGGGTCGGCGGCACGAACGCTGGCGCTAGCGCCGTGGCGTTGGCGTTGCTCAAGAAGTGGTGGCGTCACCAACTGATCTGGATCCCTGGGCGCGGTTCCGGCCCTGGTGGCACGGGCTTGCCGGGCGACACGGGTGGCGGCGGCAGCGCCCCAACGGTCGCGCCGACCATCGTCACCCGCAACGGCAACGCTAACGCGACCATCGCTTGGACCTCGACGCCGGACGGCTCTTACGTCGCCAGCGTGGAGCGCAGCACTAGCCCCAGCAGCGGCTTCGCGCAAGTGGGAACCGCCGCCAGCACGACGGGGCAGTACGTCGATGACGGCCTGACCAACGGCAACGTGTACTACTACCGCGTTCGTTGGACGGCATCGGCAGGCTCGGGGCCTTACAGCAACGTTGCTCACGCCACGCCCCTCTCCGAACGCTGGTACCATCGCGGCAACCCCAGCTTCTCGGCGAGCGCCCTCAGCGCAGACGCGCAGACGTGGCACGCTCGCTTGCTGACGGGTATCGGCACCAACGCCCCCTACCTCTACGCGGATGTGCTTGAGTTGGCGGAAGGCGACGCCACGTGGGGGCCTGACCTCTACGACCTCGGCAGGGCTGTCGGCGACGCTACCCATAACGCCATCCTCGTGCTGCGCACGACCGGCGACTTGCGCTTCCTGGACTGGGTTGACCGCATGTGGCAACTCGCGCGCGCGAAGCTCAGCGATTACGACGGTGACGGGCGCCTCGGCTGGGTATGGCAGCATGATTCCGGCAACGCGACTTACTACCGCAAGGAGAACCACGAACAAGACGCCGTTATGACGCACGGCATCGTGGCGCTCATCGCGTACACCTTCGACCAGAACAGGGGCCTCGTCAGCCCCGGTGGCGTTGATTACGGTGAACGCGCCGACTTCTGGAAGAACTACCTCCTCACGCAGTTCATCCCCAAGTGGACGACCATCAACGGCCCCGGCACCGCTCCCAAGACGAGCTTCATCAACTTCTGGCTCACCCACCCGTGGAACCGCAACGCCCTCATGCACCATTACCTGTGGCGCCTGACCGGCAACGCGACCTACAAGGCCGTGGCGGATGATCACCTGGCGGCCAACTTCCGCACCGGCTCGGGCGTGAACCTCGTCGAGGTGTCGGTGAACGGCGGCAGCGCCTACGTCTGGCGCATGGGCGTCTTGTACAACGCCGACGGCAGCGCCACCGGCAACGCCGAGAACTACCTGCACGAGTCCTACTACGCCACTTACTTCGCGCAGGATCTCGTTGACTTCTACATGAGCAACCACGCCGAAGTCACGTCCGGTCGCCTGACGGCGGTCGCGTCGGCCTTCCGTAACTTCGTGTTCGACAACGGCATCGTCGATATCGCCAGCACCATCGGCGGCGACGTGGCACGCGGCGGCATCCCCCAAGGCGGCGCTAGCCGCAAGTCGCAAGGCCAGTACGCCTACTTCCAGTTCCACACCCTCGCCCCGTGGGATCCGACCGGCCGCATCGCGACACAGGCGCTGGCGCTCCATAACGCCGTTCACCCCGATCCCGACGACGTTACTCAGCTGAACATGGCCTACGGCCTGTTGTGGCACTACCTGCTTGGCGGCTAGGCTGGGACTTTCTCGCACGCAGGTACTGAACGTTGCTAAAACCGACGCATGAGAACGAGGCGGTACGCTAACAACGAACGCATCCGCAGCAAGGAGCGCCGGCTGCTTGAGGTGTTGCGCCGCCTTGATAGCGCGACCCTCTGGGGCACCTTCCCCCCTGGGGTCATCGGAACGCTTCAGTACCTAGCGGCAACCTCAACGCACGTCGTCACGGTCTACGCGCCGCTGGCGGCGGTCGTGCCGACCAGCGCGGAGCAGTGGGTCGTCGATCAGGACCCGACCCCCAGCCCCACAGGGGGCTTCGCCGACGTGACTATCCCGGCCGCATGTCAGGTCGCGGATCTGTTGCAGACCACCAACGTGTCACTCACCGGCCAGCCCAGCGGCACTTACACGCTCTACGCGGCGCATCAGGCGGCAGACGAGAACCCGGAGACGCGCAACCCGCCCGGCAAGTACGCCAGCGGTGGTGGCGTCTTCACGGAGCACAGGGCGTTCTTCGGTTACGTGCGTAGCGACGGCGAACCCATCCCCCGCGAGGAGTACGACGCCAGCCTTGCGCCCATCACCGTGTCGGAGATGCGAGATCGCATCACCCTCGGCTTCGTGTCCGGCACCAGCTGGCCAGCTAACACCGCCCCCTTGCTGCGCGTCGCGTACTCGCAGGCGACCGGCATCCAGTCGGCTACCCCCATATATCGAACCATCAGCCTCAGCGCCATGTTCGATCACATCGGACGCGGCGGTGCCGGCGCCCACCCGAACGCGACGACCAGCGAATCCGGCTTCATGTCGGCGGCGGATAAGGTCACCCTACAGAGCCTCGGCACCACGGTCACTGGGCATAACCACGACGATCGCTACGTGCGGTATGACGTCGCGCAGCCGCTTTCAGCCCCACAGCAGGCTCAGGCACGCACCAACATCTCTGCCGCCCCGTCCAGCCACAATCACGACACCCTGTACTACACCAAGGGGCAGGCGGATACTCTGTTGAGTAACAAGTTGGGCGTCTCGGCCAAGGCGGCCGACTCCGACTTGCTCGATGGGCTGAACTCCACCGCGTTCTTGCGCAGCAACGCAAGTACGTCCTTCGCCTCTGGCACCCTGACGATGGCGGCGAACACGACGATGGACTTCAGCAACTCCGCGACCCTGAAGATCCCGGTCAAGTAATGTCGGTGGCGATCCACATTCGCGCCTCCGATGGGAGCCTCGTCGTCGGCTCTGGCATCGTGAGGGGGAAACTCATCGCCAGCGGTCACACCCCCAAGGAGCTCTACCTTCACGCCGCGACCAAGACGCTGCGCTGGGTGGACGCCAGCGGCAACTTGCGTGCAGCTGGCGGCATGGACGTACAGAGCAGCGCCCAGCCTAGCGGCGCGTTGTGGGCGACGGGCAGCAACCTCATGTTCACTTACGGCGGGCGGGGCCACCGCGTCAACGGCGTGACGGTGAAGAACAACGTGGCCGGCACGACCCTGAACCTGTACACGTCCTCGGCGCGCACGGTGGTGGCGCTCAGCATCCCAGCCGGTGGGCAGGGTTGGGTCAACCAGAACGCCGACACGGCCTACTTCCGCCTGATCGGGAGCGGCGGCGACATGTACGCCTTCGCCACCAGCGCCTTCAGCGGTTACCTCATCACGGTGAACGGCACCTACACCCCGTCGCAGTCGGCGCAGTATTCGTGCAACGAACAGATCCAGAAGATTTCTTACGGCAACAGTTGCTTCCCTTCGCCTTACGATTGCTTCACGCAACAGGGCAGCGACGGCGCTTGCGGGCAGAACTCGTACACGGTCTGCGATGGTGTGGACCCGCATGATTACGGCGGGTCGTACCGCATCACGACCTACAAGTGCAACAACCAAGTAGTAGGCGGCAGCTCCCCCGCCGCCTGGTCGATATCGCCGGTGGCCCCATGATAAACGTCGAGGTGGTGGACGGCGCCACGGGCCAGGAGCTAGCGCAGATGCAGTTCGAGTCTGCGCCTTTCACGGTCACGTTCCCTGGCTACATCGACCGGACGTACACCGCGATGCCGGAGAAGGCCTGCGCCCTGGTCCACCTTACCCCGATCACCTTGCCGGTGTTCAGCGCCGAGTGGGCGCTGCTAGAGATCGACACCTACCGCAGGCACGTGCTCAACCGCCTTTGCGCTGACGGGGGCAAGGAGGCCAAGACCGGCCTCTCTGTCATCAGTCGCATGGCGGAACAGTTCATCCAAGAGGTCATCGCCCTACGAGGCGAGAACCAGCGCCTGCGGGCGGAAGTAGAGGATCTGACGGCGGCAGGAGAACCGACCGTCGCGTTCCTCAGCGTAGAGGGAGATGGGGCATGATCCCGAGTATTCCAGAAGCGCCGTGGTGGGTCGTCGTCATCCTCGTGTTCGTCACCGGCTTCGCCACGCCGTGGTTCACCAACCGCTCGGCGCGGTTGAAGAGCGACCGCGACTGGGAGGGCCGCTTGCGTGACGACATGCGCAAGGAGGTGGAGGCGGCGCGCAACTACGTCACTCGCGTCGAAGCGCAGGTGGACGCGCTGAAGAACGAGAACAGTCGGTTGTTGACTGCGGTCACCAAGACCTCAAGCAGCTTCAACGAGTTCCGCATGATGATGCTGCGTGAGGCTATCGGCATCTCCATCGCGCTGGACTCGCAGGACGCCCTCGCCGCCGCCGCCAAGGTGGACGCCCTGATCGCCAACATCAAGCGCTTACGGGTGTTCGAGGACGACCCCCTAGAAGAGGCTTGAGTTTCCTGCACCGCACTAGTTGGCGCTGGAACACTGGCGTCATGGTCGGCTCGCAGATCCACGCCTACGGACTGTTCCCTGCCGTCGCAGTCAGGGTGAGACGCCTCGCTTTGGCGATGCGGCCGTTCACCTATGACGTGGTGCTCGGCATCCCTCGGGTGGTGCGCCTGATGGCTAGGGGCGTGCGGTGACACCGGATGTCGTGGTGATCGATCACCGCGAAGGTGAAGAGGTAATCTACCGCCTCAACTGGCTGCCGTGGCTCGGTAACCAGGACATTGCCTCGTCCAGCATCACCGACCTCAGCAACCCCGGTGGCGTGATAGTCAACGATGGCGCCGCCGCGAACACCGACACCGTGCAGGCGTTCTGGGTATCTGGCGGCGCGGCGGGCGACACTTACCGAGGGCTGGCTAGCATCGTCACTTCGGCGGGGGAGGCGAAGGTCGCGTCCATCGAGATCCGCGTTGGTTCGGCGGCTGGCAGCCCGATCGCCAGCCCCGGTGCCGTCAGCCACTGGTACCCGATGGGGCCGCCCGGCCCGAGCGTCTACGCCATGCAACTGCGCTTCCTTGGGACCGTGGTCGGTGGCGATAGCGATAAGGCGCTAGCAGCCTGGCCGTCCGTGATTCACGCGGCGGACCCCGGCGTGACGCATGTCGGCACCCCGCCAGCGTCGACTCCAACGGCGTTCGACTTGCGGTGTAACGGCGTCAGCGTCGGCGGGTTGTCCATCGCAACCGATGGCGCGGCGACGTGGGCGATACCTGATGACGTGCCGCTGTCGGCTGGCGACGTTCTCAGCCTGGTCTCGCCAACTAGCCCGGACGCGGCGCTCGCCGATGTCCTTGTAGCCCTGAAGGCGGTGGTGGTGTGACGGCCGTGAACGAACGCATCGTGAGGGCGCTGGTGGATGCCGCCAGCGGCCAGGCTTCAGTGCCGGCAGAGAGCGGTATGTGCCTTCAGTTCGTGCGCCTGGTCGTAGAACGCGCCCTGGGGTTGCCGAGCCACAGCATGTACGAGAAGTGGCTGGTGGCCGCCACCACGCGGCGCGGCCCCGACCCGGTTAGCAACCTGGCGCAGGCGAAGCTGGACCCGTGGGCCGCTGACTTCGAGGCCAGCGTCAAGAAGCTCGGTTGGGCCGTACCCAGTCTGCTACGTCAACCCGGCGACCTCGTGTTCAACCACAACGCCGCCAAGCCGGTCGGGCACGTCGGCATCCTCTGGACCCGCGACCTCGTGATCGAGAACATCCACGCCTCGTTCCGCCCGAACAGCGTCAGGGCGCGCGCGCCGCATATCAGCGTCACCCCTTACGCCAGCCACCCGTGGACGCTCGTGGCGCGGGTGCGGGGTTAGCGATGCCAGCTGACACCAAGAACATCAAGCGCGATCGCGGTGGTGCGCCCATCCCGCAGGTCTTCGATCCGGCCAAGGACGAGTACACGCCGGCCATCGGCACCGACGGTAGGCAGCACGCCATCTTGCACGACGAGGCCGGCGCTCCCATCGACCTCGCTGGCCTGCTCGGCGATGTCATCACCGCCGTCACCGGCACCGTCACCACGTCGAACTCCTACGAACTCCGCGGCCTGATAGGTACTAGGCCCGCCGCGAACAGTGTGGCGCCAGGCACGACCTTCTGGGCGGCCGACCGCATCGGCCAACTGGACGAGTTGACGATGAGTGACGGCGCTGGTTGGGTCAATGTCTGACGTAGGCACCGTACTAGCTAAGCGCGCGCTGCGCCAGATCCAGGAGCTTGGTGCTGGGAAAGTTGAGTTTCGCTCTACCAGCACGCATCTTCAGTGGCGCTGGGATGGCGAGCTCGTCTGGCATGACCTCATCGCGCTAGCCGACCTGACCGGCCCAACCGGATCGACGGGGCCGACTGGGGGGCAGGGACCTCAGGGCGCCCAGGGCGTGACCGGCCCCACTGGCCCGAAGGGCAATACGGGCAACACCGGCCCGACCGGGCCGCAGGGTGTCGGCGTGACCGGCCCCACGGGGCCGCAGGGCGCTCAGGGCGGCCCAGGATCGACGGGGCCGACCGGCCCGAAGGGAAACACCGGAGCGACCGGCGCACTCGGGCCAACCGGCCCACAGGGCGCTCAGGGCGGCGTCGGCCCCACCGGCGCGACTGGCGCCGCTGGCGCTACCGGCCCCACTGGCGCTCAGGGGCCGCAGGGCAACGTCGGCCCTACTGGTGCGACCGGCCCTGCTGGTGCCCAAGGCGTCCAGGGCGTCACCGGCCCCACCGGCGCGACGGGGCCGCAAGGCGCTCAGGGCAACGCCGGCCCCACTGGCGCTACCGGCCCAGCTGGTGCGACGGGCGCTACGGGAGCGCAAGGCCAAGTCGGCGGTACGGGACCGACAGGCGCACGCGGCGACCAGGGACCCATCGGCCCCGTTGGCCCCACCGGCCCGGTCGGCGGGGTTGGCGCGACTGGCGCGACGGGGCCGCAAGGCACGCCAGGCCCAACTGGCGCGACGGGTGCCACCGGGCCGCTCGGTAACCAAGGCCCCACCGGCTCCACCGGACCTACCGGCCCCAAGGGCAATCAGGGTGTCACCGGCCCCACTGGCCCCACTGGCCCCACTGGCGCGACGGGCGCGGCCTCGACGGTTACTGGCCCCACGGGGCCACAGGGCGCCACTGGCCCCACCGGCCCCACTGGCGGCCCCACTGGGCCAACGGGTCCACAGGGCGACGCTGGCCCCACCGGCCCTAGCGGTGCGGCCTCTACGGTTACAGGCCCTACTGGGCCGCAAGGGGTGCCTGGCGCTACCGGCCCCACGGGGCCGAAGGGGGATGGCGGCACGCCAGGGGCGACTGGCGCTACTGGCCCCACCGGCCCCGCCTCAACCGTCCCAGGCCCGACTGGCCCTACCGGCCCCGCGTCTACGGTCACCGGCCCCACCGGCCCCACCGGAGCGGCGTCGACCGTCACTGGCCCGACTGGCCCCACCGGCCCCGCGTCCACGGTCACCGGCCCCACCGGCCCCACCGGAGCGGCGTCGACCGTCACTGGCCCCACGGGACCGCAGGGCGATCCGGGGGTCACTGGCCCCACGGGACCGCAGGGCGATCCGGGGGTCACTGGCCCCACGGGACCCGCGTCCACTACCACAGGCCCGACTGGGCCGCAAGGGGTTACTGGCCCGACCGGGCCACAGGGGGCCACTGGCCCCACTGGACCCGTCTCGACCACGGCCGGGCCTACTGGCCCCACGGGTCCGACTGGCCCCTCTTCCTCTGGCACCGAGATCAGCCTAGGCAGCAGTACGGGCACCAAGACGCTTGACCTCGCTAGCAGCAAGCAAGTGGTGGCCTACGGCACGCTCACCGGCGACGTGACCCTGGCGTTCACCAACGTTCCGGCCAGCGTGCCGGTCATGGTCACGGTGTACTTTACGCAGAACGCCACAGGCGGCTATACGGTCAGCTACCCGTCGGGCACGCGCTACTTGTATGGCGGCAACGGCGCGGTGAATCCTGCTCCCAGCGCGACCACCGCCATCACGCTCTTCACCCTCAACGGCGGCACCAACTGGCACGTGGTGGCGGTGGACACGCGCCCGAGCCGGATCGATCCGTTCCACGTGAACCCACCGGCGAACGGCGACTACTACATAGTGTTCGACATCCTCACCGTGCTTGACCTGGCTGGCGTCCTCAAGAACGGCACCGGCACGCTGGCTTACGCCAAGTCCACGAACGGCGGCAGCAGCTTCGCGTCCGTGTCCGGCAGCACTTCGTTCGCCAGCGGCGACATCCTGAAGATCACCGTCACCAGCTTCAGCGACTGGCTGTCCTTCACCATCCCGCGCACGGCATGACCTTCCCACTGCGCGGCCACCACCCTTACGTGCCGCTGTCATGGCCCATCACGTTCGTGGATAGAGCCACTGGTACGAACGCGATAGCGACGATGCCTACGCACAAACGTGGCGACTTGCTGTTGATGTTTGCGTACCGTGACGGCAACACGACGGCCCCGACCTTACCGGCCGGGTGGACGAACATCGGCAACTCAGGCGCCAGCTCGAATCGGCGCGCATCGCTTACAAGTTCGCGGCTGGCAGCAGCGAAACTTCCGGCACCTGGACTAGCGCTACCAGTGTCGTCTGCCACGTGTACCGCAACGTCGGCGGCATCGGGGCGTACGCCGCCGGTGGGGCCTCAAGCACCAGCATCTCCTATCCCGCCGTATCACCCCTAAGCGACGACGGCACGAGTTGGGTGGCGGGCTTCGCCGGGCACCGCTCCACCAACGTGGCGCTGGAAACCCCGCCGACGGGCATGGTCAACCGCTCCAACGTGCAGGACTCCACGGATGAAGCGGCTGGGCACGATACCAACGGAGGCGTGCTGGCGTGGCCAACCACCGCAGTGGCCGCTGGCGGCACCAGCGCGAGTTATCGGACTTACACCGTGGAACTCTTGCAAAAGAACCCGGAGCCGGCGCTGCTTGTAGGCGAGGTGGCCGCCAGCGGCGCAGACGGCTACTGGTACGTGCCGTTCACCGATGACTTCGATAACGCCACCGCCGCCGTGTGGTTAGGCGACACCGGGCGCAACTTCTTCCGCTTCCAACTGCCTGCCGACTTGCGCGGCAGCGTGCAGGGCGCGTACTTGCAGCTCACCAGCCGCAACGCTGACGGGGCGGCCGACGCCGACATCCGCGCCTACTTGGCGGCTAGCCCAGCCGCCCCGACTAGTGCTGCCGAGGCGGCCACACAGTACGCCGCCCTCACCACCACCGCCGTGCGCTGGAACATGCCAGCCACTTCCGCAGATCAACTGTTCTCAAGCCCGGACATCAGCGCGGTCATCAACGAGCTCATCGCTAACGGCACCAAGGGCGGCGATTACGTCGTGCTGTGGGCGTGTAACACCAAGTCAGGCTCAGCGGAGAAGGACATCAAGTCTTACGATTCCGGTATGATCGGCAGACCGCAGCTGTTCCTGACCTACTACGCTCAGTGAGGTGCCTATGAAGTTGGCCATCAGCGCTATCTACAAGAACGAGGCGAACCACATAACTCGCTGGCTCGACGCCTTGCAACCCGAACTCAAGCCCGGCGACAGCATCACCGTTCTAGATACCGGCAGCACCGATGGCGGCGATCGGCTGTTCGCCCTGCGTGGCGTTAGCAGCCATCACGCCACCATCAGCCCGTGGCGCTTCGATGTCGCTAGGAACCTGGCGCTCGCCTTGGCGCCCGGTAACGCCGACGCCGTGTGGGCGCTCGATCTCGACGAGGTTCCGCAGCCCGGCTGGCGTGACGCCATCGAAGGCGCATGGCATGACGGCCTCCACCGCCTTCGCTACAAGTTCATATGGTCGCATCAGGCCAACGGCGACCCCGGCGTGGTGTTCTGGGCCGATAAGCTCTTCGCCCGGCACGGGGCCATCTGGCGCGGCGTGGCGCACGAGTGGCTGGCGTTCCCCGGCGTCGATAACGAACAGCAACTCTTCGTCGATGGCCTAGTCGTCCACCACTACCAGGACACCAGCATCGACCGTGGCACCCGCGACCTCGACTTGATGGAACGCGCCGTAGCTGACATGCCTAACGACGCTCGGCTGCGGCTGTATTACGCTCGGCAGCTTTACTTCATGGGCGACCAGGCGCACGCTTCCGAGGAGTACCAGCGCTACCTAGCGCACCCTGACGCCGTGTGGCGGCACGAACGCAGCGAGGCCATGCTGATGCTCGCTTCGATGGACGGCAACGAAGCCTGGAAGAGGCAATGGCAGTACCGCGCCATCGCGGAGTGTCCGGAGCGGCGCGAAGTCTGGTACGACGCGGCGCGGTTCGAGGCAGCTTGCGGCGACCTCGCGTTAGCCATCGTGTTCTTGGAGCGCTGCGCGGGGCTGCCCGATGAGGAGTATTACCTTAGCAGGCCGGAGGTTAGGGGTGACGGGCCAGCGCGGTTGCGGCGGGAGATCAAGGCGCGTCTCTACGAAGGCTCTTAGACTTTCCGCCGCGCATATGGCGACCTCAACTATCCTTCCGGTCAAGGCCAGATCGGCCGGGAGGTGATCCGCACGGTATCTCGGCATACGCCTAGACCGCAAAGGAGTCCACTATGAAGATAATCAAACTCACCATACTGATCCTCGCCCCGTTCCTGACGGGCTTTGTGTTCGCTCAGGGCGCCGAGGCTCCCGCCGCCTGGGATATTGCTGGGCTGTTCCTAAGCACAAGCGCACTCGCTGCCGCCGTGCTGGCGCTCACATCGTTCGTGAAGAAGAACATCATCAAGTCGCTCACGGGCGTGGGCACCATCGCAGTCTCAGTGATAATCGGCACCGGCTTCGGATGGGTAGGGCACTTGCTCGGATACCTTGATGGTGGATTGGTGGCTAGTTTGGGCTTCGGCGCGTCGGCCGGAATCCTTGCGAGTGGCGGTTGGGACGCGATTTCCGGTCTTTTGGGAAAGCGGTCGGCGGGGTAGACGCCCCGCCCAATCGGGACTCTCGTTCTGATTCAGGACGCGAGCGCGCTAGGCGAAGGTGAGGAAAGGATCGAGATGGCGCAACCGGCGTTCTTAGTGCAAGTCATCAACCCTAGCGGAAATCCGGGGGAGGTCCCCCTAGTTCAGCTATCGGGCAGTAACACCGTCGAACCGCAGTCGGGTAGCGGGAACGCGACCATCACGTTCACCGCGCCAGTCGTGGCGGTGCAGGTATTCAACGGCAGCGGGGCGCTCCTGACGGTGACGGTGGCGGGCGACACGCACAGCGTGCCAGACGGCGTGCCTTACGAGGTTAGGCGGGCGGACGCGCCGTTCACCACCGTCACCATCGCCGCCACGGGGCCGTGGTACGCGGTGGGACTAAGGTGAGCGGCTTCGCGCCCGGCCCCGTCGCGGGCTTCGCGCCCAGGCCGAAGAAACTCAACGGCGTGCTGCGCCGCGCCGTCGCCGCCTGGAAGGCCGAGCACTACCAGCCGAACATCGACAGCTTGGTGGACCTCACGGGGCGCGGGCATCACGCGCGCTTCGGCAGCGCCATCGGCGCGGACACCAACGACCCGCTGCACCTGCCGTTCAACGGGCAGAAGTACCTGCACTGCCCCGGCGAACCCAGCAACTACGGGATAACGACTAACGCCGTGTGGCCCGCCGACGGCGGCGAGATAATCCTCGAAGTGGACATCGCGCCAGGAACCGCCAGCACCGGCCTAGCCCGCGGCGTCGGCGGAGGAGACAACTTCCTGCGCTGCCTGTACGACGCCGTGAACGAGCGCGTGAGCTTCCAGTGGTTCAAGGCTGGCGGCGCGTACGGTGGCGGCACTCCGGGCGAAGCGCACGCACGCGGCGTGCGCAAGCGGTGGCGCGGCGTCATCTCAAGCGACCGCAGCACCATCACGCAACAAGAGTACGTGAGTGGCAGTTGGGAGACGCGGGCAACCAGGCCGGTCACCGACTTCCAGACGGGGCGCCCCACGGCCCTCGCCATCGGTTACCGAGACAGCTTCAGCGGCGTTGGGGACCAGCGCTTCGCGGGAGCCATTCACCGCCTGACGCTCACGAGTGGCGGCACCGCCGTAGCCGACTTCAACCCCGCCGACAGCGCCGAACCCCACACCAGTTGGGTGTCATCCGCCACAGGCGAAACGTGGACGATAAACCGCAGCGCCACCGGACGCAAGGCCGTCCTGGTAGACCGGCCCCTGCTGCTGCTCGGCACGGACGACTATCTGGAGGTATCCAACCACGCCGACCTCAACTTCGGCGCTGGCGAGGACTTCACCGTGTGCCTCGCTTACCGCACCTATTGGACCGCACAGGTTTCCGGGCGAGGCTTGTTTGGCAAAAAGTCCGGGTACGGCGTCGGCGGCTCGGGGTACCAGGCGTACTACTCATCCACCTACTCATCGGGAATGACGTTGCGCCTGAGCGACAACACCGTAGAGGACGTGGCCCTCCTGGGGAGCGGCCTCAATCCCGTCGGCTCGGCAGGACTCGTGTCGATGCGACGCGTCGCGGGCGCGAACCTCGCCGGGTTCACGCCGCTAGGCACGAGTTCCATCGCCTCGAACACCGCAAGCCTGCACAACTCCCTTCCGTTACAGATTGGCCGCGCTAGCGCGGACTACGCCGACTTCGAGTTCATCGGCGCGGCCATCTTCCGTGAAGCCCTCACCCCCGCAGACCTCGCCCTGGTAGCCGCCGAGTTCGGAGTGACCCCGTGAAACTGACCCTCAACCCCGCCGACGTGCAAGTGCTCACCAACGAGCGCGGCGAACCCAACGCGCACGCCTTCAAGGCCGCCAACGGTGAACTGCTCACCGTCATCGGCGGCGTGCTGCTCGGCGTGCCTACCACCGATGAGGACGGCAACTTCGTGTTCAGCCACGACTTCCCCGCCGAGGCCGTGCAGACCATCGCCACACGAGCCGCCACCAGGAGCGCCGTCCTGGCCGAGGTCACGCCCGACACGGACGCGAGCCTGTTCCGCGCTTGGGCGCCCGGCCAAGCGCTCGACGTGGGCGACATCGTGACGCACGACGGCACCCTCTACCGCGTCGTGCAGGCGCACGCCACGCAAGCGGATTGGCAGCCGGACGCGACTCCCGCTCTGTTCGCCCGCTTCTTCGACCCCGCAGACGGCCCCGCCCCCTGGACGCAACCAACCGGCGCCCACGACGCCTACGCCCTCGGCGCGAAAGTCACGCACGCCGGGCACACGTGGGAATCAACCGCCCCCGACAACGTGTGGGAACCAGGCGTGTACGGATGGACCCAAGTCGGCTAATGGGCAGTAGTGCAGCGGAATCCAAGACCGACTCTAATGCCGTGGCGGATGTCGTAACGTTCAGTGCGCCAATCACCGCCGTGGAGGTCTACCACTCGGAGGTGACTCCGCAGGTGTTCGTCATCAACGGCATATCGCTGACCATCCCCAGTGGAGGTTGGCGCTCGTCCGTGGCCGGCGTCCCCGCTGCGACCGTGACGCTACCTAGCGGCGTTACTGGCGTCATCGTCACGCGGCTGGTATGACCTTCGGTTACAGAACGGGGTACGGGCAAGGATGAGGCGGATGATCTTGGCGCTGTCGCTGTTCTCGGCGCTAGCCTTCGCACAGGAACCCGCGCCACAGTCGTACGGCGTGACCCTCACCTGCTCCGCTCGCCTGCCGACGGGCGTGGTCGGCTGCTTCGCGGAGCGCACGATGTTCGTGTTGGGCGACTTCGAGGTGGCGGTCGGGGTGGACGTGCAGGCTACCTTCAGCGACTTCGCCCAGGGCCACATCGCCCCTTACGCCATCGTGGCCTACTACGCCGAGGGTTGGAGCGCGTGGGGCGAGTTCCACTTGCCTGAGCTCTATGGCCTTCACCCCCTCGGCGATCCCGACTGGTTGAGGCTCGGGTTCTCTGTGCGCCTGTGAGGGGGTGACTAAATGGCCTGGTACGTGATCTTCATTCTCGGTGCCTTCGCTGGGATGCTGTTCCTCTTCCTGCTGACCCGCAAGAACCGCTAGTCGATGTAGTACGGCCAGCGCGTTTCCACGACCGCCTCGGGGTCGCTGCGGCGGAAGTAGCTCTGCAAGCTCAGCGCTTGCTCCCTCGCCCACGCACGCTGCGCTGTATGCAGCGTGCCGAGGTCTTTCACTTGCGCCCCTCGATGCCGCTCCCTGATCTTGAAGTACAGCAGCCCCGCAGCCAGGGCGTCGGCGTCGGCAGAGTGTGCGTTCTCTAACGCGATGCCGTAGAAGCCGCACACCGCCCTCAACGTGCGCCTGCCCTTGCGGTAGGTATTGAAGTGGCGATCCATGACTAGCGGGTCAAGCACGATCACGTCGCCCAGCCAGTCATGAGGCTCACCGAGGCGTCGCATCTCGTGCGCCAACACCGTCAAGTCGTATCTGGCGTTGAAGGCGCACGTCGCGCCAGCGGAGCGCACCGCGTCGGATATGCGGCGCACGGCGGCGGCCATCGGCTCGCCGTCGGCGCGTGCCATCTCGGTGCTGACGCCGTGAACGGCGGTGGCTTCCTCCGGTATCTCCACGCCTGGGTCGACTAGGCCGTGGTACGCCGCACCGGGCACGCCGTTGGGGTCGAAGTCGACCAGCGAGTACGTGACTATCCGCGCCTCCGTCGGCTCCGGGCCGGTCGTCTCCAAGTCGAACGCCACTATCATGTCGGATCCCATCGCGTGACAGCCTCCGCTCTCTCGCCGCGATCGATCCCGGTCAGGATGCCCACCGCTTCACGCAGCTTGACGGCCATCTCCTCGCTCAGGTTCGTCGCGGCGCTAGCTTGCGCCCCCGCCACGCCGATGCGCGGCGGCTCCGGCAGTCGGCTACTGAGCTCTCTCACGAAGCCGCCCTCCACCTTGATGGGGCCGTGGTGCGACCCCTTGGCAGCCACCAGGCGTCGGTCGCGTGAATGAACCTCATGGTCGCGTAGGACGCTGACGTTCAGCGTGTGCTCCGACCATTCGGGGTACTTCACGCGCAGGGCACGGTAGGCGGTGGCGGCCCCGACTCGAGCCACCAGCCGGTTGCGGTACACGACCTTCCCCTCCGCATCCACGAAGCTGAAGATCACGATGCCGCCGTGATCGATCAACGACCCGGTGTGCATGACTACTCCCACATCGACCCCCTGAAGAGCGGCATCTCGCTCGCTAGGCGGGCGCGCTTCTCCTCCCAGAACCGTCGGTAGTGGCGCTCCACCTCGCCTTCGTAGTTCGGAGCCAACCCGTCCGGCCCGCGCATCGGCTCGAAGCCGTAGCGCTCCATCGCCTCTTGGATGGCTATCTCAAGCAAGTCCTCGGCGAAGAAGCTCACGTACCACGGACTCTCGACGGCCGTCCTGGCGTGCGCGAGTCCCGGCGCGATGCCTGGCGGCGCATCGGTGGTGGCTTCCTCGAAGCGCTGCGTGAACCGTAGGGCGTTGCTGCGGTGGTAGGTGAGGTGCGCCCGACCGCCCAGGTGCTTGGCCACCACGCGGCTCAAGTCGCGGCTGTCGCCGGTCAGGTAGTCGTCGGGTGACGGCGTGTCGACGAGGTGCAGCAGATCGCGCAGCATGGTCGTGGCTATCCACTGCACGGGCTTCCCGCCCTTGGCGGTGCGGCGGTGGATGATGAGGGGGGTGCGGTAGCGCCCGTCCAGCAGCGCCTGGTCGTACCAGTCTTCTATCAGGACGCGCTCCACGAACTTGACCTCGATGTGCAAGATCGGCTCTAGTGCGTGCGACACGTCGGGGCTGTCGCCGCCGCCCGTGAACTGTTGGCCGCGCCGCGCCGGCACTCCCATGCTGCGCAGTAGCGCCGCGACTTCGAGCTCACCACGCTTGCCTTTCGTGCGCGGCTTAGCCATCTTCGCTCCACAGGGTGGCCGAGAGGATGTCGGCGCAATCCAGGCGCATCCAGCCGATCTTGCCGGTGTCAGGGTCGATGAAGGAGAGGTCAGCCACCACCGACTGGCCCGGCTGTATCTCGCCCCACGTCTCCACCAGCTTGCCGGCCAGCGCCGCCTCTGATAGGAGAAGGCTCATACTGCCGCCGCTGCGGAACTTCAGGTCAAGCCGCCAGTGGCGGTCTTCGGTCTTCGGAACGTCCATCACCATTCGTCCTCCACGTCGATATCGACCTCCTCGGTAGGCATGTTCTCTGGCGGGATGATGCGCTGCTTCTTGTCGGCGTAGCCGGTCATGAACAGGAGCGTGTCGAAGATATCCTCGTCGTTCTTGATGGTCTGCGCCAGCACGTCCCTGGCGTCGTCGCTGAGGCTGCGAATGTACGCGCAGGTGCGCCGCAGGCTGCGCGTGGCGCGAGTCAAGGCGCTGGCTTCGCTCTGAAGGCCGATGCCGACCTGCTCCTCTAGCCAGGCGTACAGATCGCCTCGCGCCAAGCCGCCTTCTCCGATGGGGGCGGTGGCGGCGGTCAGGAACTCGTCTAGGTGGTTGAGGACCCAGGGCACGAAGGCGCGGCGCGTCCCCACGCCGAGCTTGGACATGCTGCCGCCGATGAGGCGCGGGTCGGCGATGTCCATGTTGCCCTCGATGACGAACACCTCGTAGACGCGGCGTCGTATGAAGTCGGTGTGCGATGCGATGCCGAGGTCTTCAAGGAACTCGCGCCACGAATCCGCGTGGTAACGCCACAGCTCCTGCCGCTTGATGTCGTGCAGGACCTGGCCTGACGCCAAGGCCGCCTGCCCGTCTGACAGCGCCAAGCGCCGCAGCTCGCGGCGCATCTCCGCCGCCCTGTGCTCGCGTTGCGCGTCTGTTGGGGTGTTCAATAGTTTCTTGATGTCGCTCACGCCGCCTCCTCATGGTATACCTGCTCGGAGCTTACCACGCCACAGGCTATCGGAACGGCCCAGGCCGGGAAGTGGCTCTTCGGGCGCTTGCCGCCCACGTACACCCTCACGCCCTCGACCCCCGCCCGCGCCAACCGGCTCTTCACCGTCGGGTAAGGTGCGTCGGCCATCACGCACAGTTGCTCGTACGTGTACATCCCCTCGGCGACGCGAAGCTGCTTCTCGCGGAACACCTTAGCCGCGTACACCGCCCTCGCCTCGATCGCCAACGCACGGCGGCCAGCGTCGTTGTTGCCCCGCCGACGCTTGGCGTTTCCCAGCGCCGGCCCCAGCCAGCCTCGTCCACGCAAGGCGCTCTTCACCGTCGCAGCGCCGCAGCCGATGACTTCCGCTGCGTCGCCGATGGTGAAGTAAAGCTTCTCGTCCAACAACTCCTGGTTCTCGCGCTGCCGACCGATGCGCTCCATGTACTCCAAGCCCCACTTCTCCGGGACCATCACCAGCCGCTTGTCGAAGCGGCGGAACACGCCATCCTGCTTCGCCGCGTGAAGCACGCTCGAATACCGCGCCCCGCACAGAGAGGCCACCTCACCGACGCGCAAGTAGCCTGGCTTCACGCCGTAGTAGATGCCGTGCCTCCGGGCGTACTCTCCCACGGCGCTCGCGCTCTTATGGAGCCTCGCCGCTACCCAGCGCGGCCCCTTGATGGCGTAGTAGTAGGCGACCATGCGGTGCTGCGACTCCGGCCAACGCTCCAACTCGATCATGTCAAGCTCGCTTCCGCAGCGGCCACGGCTGGCGCTACCGGGTGGCTGCGTACCAGCTGCAACTCGGCGGCTGCCGTGCGCTTGATGGCGCTACGCAGCGGTGTGGCCGCGCCGCTGCCGGTGACGACCCCCAGATCGATGAGGTTCTGCATGTTCAAGGCTTCCAACTCCTCCAAGGCGGCGTAGATGACTCGCCTGGCTTCTCCCAACTCCTGCTCGCGGCTGATGTCGTCCAGCAGCACGACACGCGTGGCTGGCAGGCGCGGATCTGGAAGGTCGGCGAACAAGATGATCTCCGCGCCCGTGGTGAGGCTGCGGCTACGCAGCGCCATCTGCACCAGCTCATCCATGCGGTAGCGTTCGTTGATCAGGTTCAGGCGCTCGTCGGCGTACATCACGCGGTCTACCTTCATGGCCACCGCGTCGGCTCCGTCAGCCCAGATGATGTCGGTCTCCACGCGCTCACGCTGGTTGTCCAGGCGCGGCTCGTCGGCGTACAGCAGGCTGGCTTCGGAGAACACGTGGTCCGGGTGGAAGTTCGGGACCTGCACCACCGCGATGCGCTTGCCGCTCGCGGCGTTGATGCCCCGCCCACGCCAGAAGTGCAGCTGCCCGGCGTCGCCGTCAGCCACGCAGTTAGGCAGGCGAGGAGCCCACTCCTCCCAAGCCGCGCTGGCGAAGAAGGCGCGTTTGGCGACGATGTAAGTCTCGACGCCATCCGCCGTCAGCGCTTGAAGGCCGAGCATGACGCGGTTGATCTTCTCCGATCCCGTCTCGATGTCGCGGCTCAGCAGGTTAGCGCCCAGCACGTAGGTCACGTTCGCCTGCTCCCTGACCGGGTAGTCGCGGAACTCCAACAGCCGGTTGACCCCCGCAGCGCGGTAATAGCGCTGGTACAGGTCGTGGTTAGCGTAGGCGTCCAACACCAACACCGGGATGCCGGGCGGGAACTGGATGGGCACCAGGCGCATGACGCTGATGCCCTCCCCCGCACGCCAGATGGTGAAGTTCCCGTCTCGCAAGCGCTTCACTTCCGCCATCAGCGCGTAGTAGAGGCGCGACGTGAACGGCCGGTGGCCCTTGGACCTCTTGATGTCGGGGTCGATGATGTTGGCCGGGTCGATGGCGTGAAGCACGGCGCGTACATCCGCGCCATCCGCCCGTGCGATGCTCGCTAGCGTCGGCATCACCGGGCCGTCGATCTTCAGGGTCAGCAGCAACCACTCGATGATGCGCAGCCAGTTGGGGTCCAGCGGGACCTTGGCGTTGACCTCCCCGCCCGTCAGCTTGTCGATGCGTTTGCGGTGCCGGATCTTCTGCTTGAGCTCAGACTCTAAGTGGTAACGCCCAAGCCAGAAGCGGTCAACCATCACGTCCAACGCGTCCTCGTCGATGACGATGAGGCCCAGCGGCCCCCCGACGGTGCCGCCGCGCTTGCCGTCGTCCGTGTAGCCGACGTACTCATGCGAGAAGCCGCGCCAGTCGTCG
Source organism: uncultured Trueperaceae bacterium (assembly GCA_937907415.1). The sequence continues at coordinate 8,312 of CALCHY010000311.1, read as the reverse complement.
TTGAAGATAATCGGCAGCATGGCGTGCGGCGCGATGTAGATGCCAGCCTCGTAGGCGTCGTCGTACTGCCGGTAGTAGGCGCAATGCGGCCGCGCCGGGCAGGTGTTGCACACCGTCGTGGCTACCGGGTAGCCCTTCTTCGTGACGGCCTGCACGGTGGTCCAGTCCTCGCAGTTGTCGGCGTCTCGGCCTCGCAGGATCTGCACCTTGCCGAAGTAATCGTGCTTCTCGCGCAACTCGTCAATCATGTCGGCCGCCAAGCCGGTCGGAGAGCGCGTGTCCTTCACGAAGAACAGCACCCGCTGCCCCTCGCGGACCATGCTCACGGCGCGTTGCAGCGTGGCGTGCGTCTTGCCGACGCCAGCCGGGATACTGACGACCGTGACCTTGCCGGGGTTGAGGTGGGCCAGATCCTCTTGCAGGCGCACCCGCTGCTCCGCGATGGTAGGCAGTAGCGAGTCGGCGGCCACGACCGGCAACTCAGCCTCCACCACTCGCGCCTTCCTGGGCGTCCTGAAGCGCCCAACGGGGCAGGCGGCGCACTCGGAGGGCGTGGCGTAACCCGACTCGCGCATCCAGCGGCACCCGCCTTCGTACGGGCCGGTGTACACGCTGTTGATGGTGCCCTCTGCGCCCACGTCGTTGTAGGCGGCGTCGCCGAGCCAGCCTCGAACCAGTTGCTGCGCGGCTTCCTCGCCCTTCTGGATGCGCTTCATCATCATGGCAGCGTGGAAAGTCGTCACGTTACGCGTGCCGCGTGCCGGCGAGGAGCGGGCGATGTTCTCAAGGCAGGCCACCAGGCCGCCTTCCAACTCCTTCGCGATCTCGGGATCGAGGGGCCGCTGGCGCAGAGCCGTGATGGTGGCGATATCCGCATCCGCCTGGGCCTGTAGCGCGAGGTAGCGTGGCCGTAGACCCGCGTTCGGCACTGCCAGGGCTACCTCTATAGCCTCGGGGCGGTAGAAGGCCGCCCTGGGCTGTTCTGCGAGCTTCTGGATGGCCTTGATCGAGGAGCGAAGTTCCTTGGGCGTCAACCGCACCTTGAACAGGCCGCTCTTCGGATGCCTAGTGTTCTCAAGCCGGATGGTGCCGTTCTTGCGCCACAGCCCCTCGTCCACGCCGCTCAGATCAAGGTCGTGTATCAGCTCGCGGCCGAACAGCTTCCAAGTCGTCCACGCCAGTGACATCACGCCCTGCGCCTGCACGCCGAACAACTGCCAGGGCAGCGAGATGTCGAAGCCCTTGGAGCCGCTGAAGCGGATGCCGATGGCTTCCTCCGCGATGCCAAGGCTGAGGTAGTAGTCCACGACCTTCAAGGCCATGACGCGGCTGGCTTCCAGGTCGCCGTCGTGATCGATGTCAACGTGGAAGTCGGCGAGGTGCGGCACGTGCGCCACCTGCTCGCTCAACTCTGCGCGCCGCTCGGGGTCATCCTTGTCGAAGAGCGGGAACTGCGAACGGTAGTGCGCTATCTGGCCGTGTGAATCTTCGAGCGGCTTCTTGCTTACGAACGCCGCGTCGTGAACGATGCGGGTCAAGTCCTCGGTCTCAGCCCATAGGCCGCTGCCGCGACGGTTCTTGCCGCCCAGCATGACCTCCAAGAACCTGAAAGACCCGACGTAACCAGTCGGGTCCATTACGATCCTCTTGCTTGCCACTTACTTCTCCCCTCAGCGCCCCAGCCAACGAACTCGTGGTCGGCCTTGCGATGCCGCCTGCCGTGGCACGAATAACACAGCCAAACAACCTCAAGAGGTCTATCGTAATCTTCGTGGTGGCCGGTGATTTTCACGCCGATTGCGCCGCACTCTGAACACGTATCCGGCCTGATTATGCGGCCACTCTGGACAGCGTTGTTCAGCGCCTTCGTTGCCATGCGGTGCTTCTTTTTCCGAGCAGCCAATAGCCCAAGGCGCTTCTCTTTGTCCTTCTCGTATCTAGCGCGATCCCGCGCACGAACTAGGTCAGCATCGCGCCGGGCTACGTGCTCCCGGCGCTCCTCTGGCGACTTCTTCCTGTACCATTCGCGCATGTAGTTGGCGCGCTTGCACTTCTTGCACTCACCGCAGTCGCAACTCCTGGGCCGGCCCGTTTGGGCTGCGCCCCCAGCCGCGGGCATCAGCCGCGACCGGGGGCTTGGTCAAAAGGGAGGTCTTCCTCCGGGGGGAACTCATCGTCTTCGTACTCGATGGCCGCCTGCACGGGCGCGGATGGTCCGGTAGCGGGCGAGGGCGCCCTAGTGGCCTGCGCCAAGGGCGGCTCATCCCTCGTCGGCGCTGCCGTCGGCTCCGGCATGACCTCGGCGTGAACCGGCAGAGCCAGTCGCACGCCGTCAGCGAAGTCACCGAAGCGGCCATCCGCCGCCGCGCTCACCAGCGCCGGGCGACGGGCTTCCGACAAGGACGGGTAGGCGTCGCGTAGGCTGGTGGCGATCTGCTCCTTGGCCATCTCAAGGCCCTTGGCCTTAGCGAAGCCGTCGATCACCGTCAGCGTCTCCACGTCCAACTCGTCGCCGATGTCGAAGGCCAGCACCGGCTGGGGGCTGTCACCGAGCATCGCGGCTTCGACGTGAAGCCAGATGGCCGTCTCCGGCGTGCCGCTGCTGGCGAAAGCCTCGCCACCGAGTTGGATGCCGAGCTCCCACGGACGCGTCAGGAGCTCCAAGAGCACACCCTTGTGCCCCTCCGGGTCCTGGCGGCCGGGGTAGGACAGGAGCGTGCGGCTGCGCTCGGGGGCGTCGGCTGGGTCCTTGATCGTCACGCCGTACACGCTGGTCATGGGCAGGAAAATCATCGCCAGCTTGGGCTGCTCGGGGTCATCCCACAGCTCCCGCGACAGCATGGCCGTGGCCTGGTAGCGGCTGTTGCACTTCACGGTGTTCCTGGCGACCGTCTCGCTGCCGTACTCGATGCTGTCGCGCTGCCAGCCGTCCGGCCAGCGCGCTTGGCACGTCACGCAATCCATCGGGCCTTGGTGCAGCGTGCCGATGCCGACGCCGCCCTTGCGTGGGCCGACCGAATAGCACTCGCTGACGAGCTTGCCGGCAGCGTTCACGTAGCGCATGGAGCGGGTCATGGTGTGGTTCAGGAGCACCACATCCAGGCTGTCCACGCGGGTGACTTTCGGCTGGTTCTTCTCGTCGCGCTGGCTCGGATCGACGACCTCGACGAACTGCACGATCTTGCCGTCGCGCTTGCCCTTGGCGGCCCGCACGTAGGAAAGCGTGGAGAACTGCGCCTGCTTCAGTTGCTCCTGGGCGCGTTGAGCGTCCTGTAAGAAGCCGCTCAGCAGGGCGGGGGAAACGGGTTTGTTGGTCATGTGCTCTCTCCCTTTCTTGGAACAAGGCTAGTCTAGCAAACTTCGCTTACCGGCGTCAACCCGGATTGGGGTGGCTATAGGCCGCTCAGGTAGTCCATGAACTCGTGGTGGCGGCCCATCATGATCTGGTAAAGCTGGCGCTCGCCGCCAAGCGCACGCTTGATGACCGACTTCTCTCCGAAGTCGTGCAGCGCCGTGTGGCACTCGTGGCATAACAGCGCCGCGTTATACGTGCTGTACCTGCGTGGCATCGTGCCACTATACGCCGCCGCGCCGACCAGCTGGAAATGGTGGAACTGCTCGCCAGGAGCGCCGCAGAACAGGCAGCGCGAATACTTCTGACGCCACCAGTCGTAATAGAGTTGGTTGTGATGCGCCTTAGACATTGGCTCGAATCTCTTCGGCCTTGGCGCACAGGCGCGGGTAGTCAGCCATCGTCACCAGCGGGGCGCGCCCCCTGCGCGCGCTGAAGGTCACGTGGTCCTCGATCAGGAGCCAACCGCAGCCGGGGGTTAGCGCTTCGTAGTTCGTAATCAAGATCTCCAACTCCCAAGCCTCCAAGTCGCTCTCGTCACCCGGCCGACTGCGCCTGATGCGTGCCCCGCGATGCGTTCGCAGCCGTTCCCTGATGCGCCGCGCCGCGTGCTCGCGTTCGTACTCCTCGATGGGTGCCGTGCCCAAGGTGGCGGTGTAACGGAAGGCGCGACCGGCGCCTAAGTAGCGTTCGGTCGCGCCTGCCTTCGTCAGCCTATCCAGCGCGAAGGTGACGTACCTTTGATTGCCAACGCCAGCCGTGACAGCCTCGCGTATCGTGCTGCGCGGATGCTGTAGTATCCACGCGTAAACGACGACCTCGGCGTCAGTGTACGGCGCCATCGAGGGCTGCCTTCATGGCCTCTGACACGGCTATTATCGTAGTACGTCCGTCGTGCTCTTTCATGTACAGCAGCCAGGAGCGGCTGTCGCGCAGCGCTAGGATCGCCTGTGCCGCGTCGGACACGTGCTTCGTCTTGATGACGCGGTGGAACTCTCCCTCATCGGTGATCTGGTAGACCCCAAGGATGGCCCCCTCCGCAACGAAGAAGGGGGCTACTTGCTGTCGTAGAAGGCGCAGTACGGGCGGCGTGCTCACTCGTCACGCACCGCCCTGCCCCTGAACGCCGACTCCGTGCCGCTGGGCACCAGCGCGAGGTTCTTGCGCGTGAAGTCGCCTTTCTTGCCGTTGACCATCATCACGCTCATGTCAGCTGGCGGCCATTCGCCGTGGTGGATGGCCCAAGCGATCCGCCCACCCTGGGCGCGGTAGACCTGCCCACCGAAGCTGAAGTTCACGGCGATGTTGCGCCGGTTGTTGCTCTCGTGCCCGATGGGGCGCTCGGAGCCGTCGCGTTGCAGAGAGAGGATGCGGCCCTTCTTATCAACCCTCATCCTTCCGTCCTTGATGCGTTCCAGCACGAGCTTGTCGATCTGTTGTCTGTTCAGGCGTTCCGGTTTCATGGTCACCCTCCTCCCTATAGTATAGCGACTCGTACTCCTGGTCGTCAAGACGCGCACGACGTACCAGCTCTTTGAAGCTGATCCCGCCGTCCTCCTTGATGCGACGACCCGCGAACCCACGCTTCGCCATCGATCTACTGCGACAACTTCCTGGCACGCACCAAGCCGCCAAGCGTCACGCGCCAGGTTCCGTACCCGACGCGTCGCGCAAGGCGTCGCTCGCCGAGCCGCACCAGTGCAGTCTTCTCCGAACCCCACAAATCAACATCGCTCAGTGGGTCGCCGTACAAGGCGGTTAGGTGGCGCAACAGCCGCACCTCGGTGTTCGTCACCGTGCCGACCTCGCCGCACGGTACGCAGCCACCGCGTCAGCCATCTTGCGTGCGAGGTGCGGATCTTGCTTGCCCATGCTACGCAGCACGGCAGGCCAATCAACCACAGCTCCCCCATCGTGGGAGCCATAACGACGCACCTCGTTACGGGCTTCCCGGCACCGATCAGAACAAATCTTCGTCCATGGCGTGTCCGGTTGGAACTCGACGTAGCACTGAAGGCAACGTCGGCGCGGCGCTTTGCGAATAGCCGTGCCGCTCATCGCCGTGTCCTCAGCGCAATGGGGAGCTCGGGCGGCGATGGAAGTCCTTCACTGGCATCACGGGCGGCCGATCTCAGCCCGTACTCGATGGCTCCGGCGATCATGCCACGGTACTTGCGCGTCGCGATGCTAAGGGCGGCGTTGGCGAGGGCGTGGGCGAGGGTGTCGCGCCACGAGGTGCGTGTGGATCTGTAAGCCTCGACTAGGGCTTCTTGATCGAACCCTACGCGCTTAATGGTGCGCCTACTCACCGGCTCGGCCAATCGCCGACCAGCATGTAGGCGTCGCCGTCCTCGTTGGCTTCCAGCATCATGACGTCGTTCAGGGGGAGGCAGCGCCCGTCGTCCTGGCCTAGGTCGATGCAGATGTCTAGGCCCATGTCGCGGAACTCCTCGTCGGTCACGTCCGGGAAGTTCTCTCTCCACACTTCCCGGTACGCTGCGATGGCGTCCAGTAGCCCGCCGATGGTGGTGATGCGCTCGTCGCGCTTATCGCCGCTCATGGGCGCTTCTCTCGCGCGCTAGATTCTTCGTCGATGTGCTCGGCGCGGCCGCCGACCTCCGCGAGGTCGCCGTAGCCTTCGAGCTCCACGCCGTCGGAGGTACCCTCGCCTCTGCGGTGCAGCATGGCGGCGATGTGCTCCGCGTGCCCCTCGATCTCGCCCATCTCGTACATCACCTCTTCAAAGTCGTCCATCACCTGCTTCGTGAACTTGCTGGTGTCGATCTCGACTTCGTAGTACGAAGTGACCGCTACTTCAAAGTTCCTGATGCTCATTCTCGTTTCTCCCTTTGCCTTGCCTGCCAAGAACTCTCAGCTTCATCCACCTTGCCATCGCTGTATCCATCCCAATACCCTCTCCAATACTCCCCCTCACCGTTCTCAAAGACCCACATAGCGAAAGCCATCAACCCAGCCAGGGCCACGGCCGACAGCAACCCCCATATTGAGACGGTCATCGCTCGCCCCCAGCGCCTTCCAGCGCCTCCCTGGCCATCTCAGAGAAGCGCCAGTAGATGTCGGTGTCGTGCTCGGTGCCGCACCAATCCCTGGCTCCCACGATCTCCTTCAAAGCGGCTCGCAACCTATCGTTCTCAAGTTGCAACCTGCCGTCTTTGTATTGGGTAGTAGATGGAGTTTGCCAGCCGTACACAGATCCGACTGCGGTGGCGCGGCAGTCACAGCTGGGCTGCGTAGGGGCGTTGACCTTCTGACAACGTGGGCACACCCATCCTTGGTTCATGGCTCCTCCTTCACGCCGCGCTTGGTTCGCTCATGCTCGAACCAGTTTGGATAGTCCTTGGTGTAGTCATCCGCCTTGTTGCGGCGGCTAGGGATGTGCTCCACCGTGATGCCTGGCGGTATCGGCACGTCGCCGTCTATCCAGTCGCCGTAGACATGGGTGATCCCAAGCGCCTCGGCGGCGCTAAGCGCCTGCACCAACGCCTCGCGTTCGGCGTCCTGAGCTTGGCTTGCCGGCACGTTCCCCCTGGCCAATAGCAGGGTCGCGTTGCGCCCGTCCGCGAGAACGACGGCCCAACAGCCGAGGCCGTGGGCCATCGAGTACCCGCCGTCGTAGTGGATCACTCCACCCTGTGGGGTGTCGCTCATGCCCGCATCGCCTCCGACTCATCGTCGTTCAGCACCCAGAAGCGCACGCCTTCCACCAGCACGTCGAGGGGCACCATGACGACCGTGAAGCCTTCATGGTTGCGCTTCTCGGACCGTTGAACGTGGCGCGCGATTATCGGCAAGACCGCCGTCATGCGCGTGGCTGTCGCTTGCGCGAATATGGCGAGGTAGAACTCGGCGGCTGCCGGGTTCGTGGCTGCGAAGTGCCGGTACTCGGCGAGTATGTGTTTCTTGGTTATCAGGTCGCTGATGCCTTCCACCCTGTCGAAGGCGGAATCTAGGAGCACTGACACGTGATGGTGGTATTCGCTTGGCGGGGTGTCGTTCGGGACTGGTAGGGGGTGGCTCACGGCTGTTCCTCGGGCGCGGCGACGCGGAGCAAGGCTTCTTCAGCGGCCTCTTGCGAGTCGAACCACTGAATCTCGGAGCGCACAGGACAACCGGCGTCATCGAACTCTATGGGGACGTCAGCGGCGAATACGTCCGGCCCATCGTAGGCGGTGCGGTAGCGCACCGCGCCGTCGGCGTCCCCGATCTCGGCGTCGAATAGGTGGCGATCGCACCACGGTACGGTGTACTCCCAGTCGGTGGGGTTGTAGAGGTAGTCAGGCTGTCTATCCTGTCGTAGACACTCGTTCTCTGCCCTCAGTTCTGCCGCCTCGTCACGCGCCACGACAGGCACGCCCTCCGGTTCCTGGTCGATGAACTGGCGGCTCAGGTTCCGCATGGCCTCAAGCTGCTTGGCGACGGTCTCTTCCTCCATCACGACGCGGGCTGTGTCGATGGCTTGCTCCCAGGCGGTTTCCCATGCTTCGCGCGGGGTCATTTGCGTGAGGGTTTTCGGCTCGCCGCTCACGGCTGCCCCTCGGCTGCGGCGAGAGCGGCGCGGGCATGGTCAATGGCGGCTTCGGCACGCTTAATGCACCTGGCATAGCGGGAGTCCACAATGTCCATCAGGCCAAGAAGGTGGTCGTCGTACCCCTCCACCGCGACGAGCAGTTCCCACAGCGCCGCTCTGAGTTCGGCGGCGTCAAGGTCGGTGAGCGCTCTCGCTAGCGATTTTCGGTCGTAACCGCTCATGATTCCTCCTCAGTTGCGGCAAGAGCGGCACGCGCCGCACGCATAGCCGCCTCATGTCGCGCCCGGCCCTCACGGTGGGAGAGCGGGTCCCCGGTGAAGGTCAAGGGGTACGGGTTGGTGAGCAGCTGCTTCAGCGCCGCTCTTAGTTCGGCGGCGTCATCACGCGCCCCTACTAGTGCCCTGACAGCAG
>CALCHY010000310.1 GCA_937907415.1 uncultured Trueperaceae bacterium | reverse complement strand
GGTGTCGTCTGCCACGCGTGATTGCCTCCTGCTGCTCGTTGCTGGTGAGGATACCCCGCCCCAGACGCAATCACGCTAACTTTCTCGTTTGGGTTAGTCGCCGGTGCTCAGGGGTGACGTGACTACGCGCAACTCGTCCGGCCCGATGAAGCCCTGCAGGCGCGCGAGTTGCTCGCGGAAGACGGGGTCGGCGGCGTGCGCGGCCACGTCGAGCAGGCCCTGCTGCTCGGCCTGCAGGCGCGCCACGTCCGCCTCGAGCCTCGCGACCTCGCGCCTGGTCACGAACATGCGGTCGCTCTCGACGAAGGTCAGGTACAGGAGCTGCAGCACGCCAAGCGTGGCGAGGACGACGATGACGAGGTTCAGCTTCTGCCTGCGCGGAGCCTGAGGGGGCTCGAGGTCGGCCTGGCGGGGCGCCGTCATACGCGCACCTCCTGCATGGCGAGCGCCTCGCGCAAGAAGCGCACGGCGTCCTCTGGCATGGTGGGGTTCACGAAGTAACCCGTGCCCCAGTCGAAACCCGCCTGGTTGGTGAGGCGCGGCAGCAACTCGATGTGCCAGTGGAAGTCCGGTCTCCCCTCCTCGACCACCATGTGCAGCATGAGGTTGTAAGGCGGTTGGTCGAGGGCGTCGTTGAAGGCGCGCACGAGCTTCTGCAGGATCTCCGCTAACGCAGGCAGCGTGTTGGCAGCCACGGATGCGAAGGAGCTGCCGTGGTGCCGCGGCAAGATCCACGTCTCGAACGGAGTCTTGGAAGCGAAGGGTGCTATGGCGACGAAGGCATCGTTCTGCGTGACGACCCGCTGCCTAGCCGCGATCTCACGCTCTAGCACTTGGCAGAAGAGGCAGCGTCCGTGCTCCACGTAGTGCGCGGCGGCGACCGAGACTTCCTCCTCCACCCAGCGGTTAGTAACGGGCACCGCTAGCAGTTGGGAGTGAGGGTGGTCGTAAACGGCGCCAGCTGCGCGCCCGACGTTGCGGGTGAGCTGCACGTGCCTGATGCCCGGCCGCCCCGCCGCCACGGCGATGCGCTCGCGGTAGAAGCGCAGGACGTCGGTGAGGTGCTCGCTCGACATGGTCTCGAGACGCTTCCTGGAGTCAGGGTGCTCGACGATTATCTCGTGATAGCCGTACGCCGCGGCTTGCTTGAAGAGAGCGTCGCCCGCGTCGACCTCGGTCGGCCTGGCGCTCACGAGCTGAGCAGGGTGGCTGAGGGCACGCACCCGCCAATCAGGACCCCCGGCTTGAGAGCTAGCCGGCCTAAGCGCGGCGATCTCGACCCCTACGCCCTCGCCGCCAGGCGAGAGGCGCGAACGCTCAGCCGAGGGAGCGACGCTTCCGAAGTCGGAGGGCTCGAGCCCACGTTCTGGAGAGAGCAACACCCAGGCGCGCCCGAAGGGATCCTTCCTGAAGAACGGCATGCGAAGCCAGTCTAATCCGGCGTTGCCGCGCTAGTCGTTATGAAATTCATCCGCGCCGCACTATTCACCCGAACAGGCCAGGTTGCGCTGCTGGTTCATCGGCGGCGCCAGGCAAAGCGGTGACCTCGCGGAACTCGAGCCCTAACGCGCCGAGGCGGTTAAGCGCGGGCGCCGTCACGGCCGGGGCAGCGAGCACTCCCCGCACCTCACCAGGGTAGCGGGCGCGCACGCTCTTGACGTAGCGATCAAGCTGGTGGACGGCCTCGTGGTTGGCCTTGCCGCGTTTGAGCTCGACGACGACCAGGCGCCCCTCGCTGTCACGCGCGAAGAGGTCGATGCCACCGACGTCCGTGGGAAGCTCGAGCTCGATGACGACCAGGCCGGGTTCGATGATCTCCGGGTCGCGCGCGAGGGCGCGTTGCATGTCGGCCTCACTGCCCATGAGCACGAAGTTGCCGCTCTCCTCGAGCCGCAGGGCTAGCGCGAGAACTGGCACTTGGAACGCCACCCTGACGAACTCGGCCGGGCTGAAGCGCTCCGCGACCAGCACGGCGTAACCGTCCTCCATGGTGACGCGCACGTCGTCCGTTTGTGGTTGCCAGTTCACGGGCTTCACGCCGCGCGGTCCCTGTACTTGCACGCTGCCGTCCGCTTTGACGAGCACGATGTAAGCCCCGGCCTCTGCGACGCTGGCCGCGCGGCCGCTGTAGAGGACTTCGCACTCCCCAACCACTTGAACGAGTTCGCCACCAGCGCGCAAGTGCTCGTCGAGGAACGCTACTAGCTCTTCCGGGCCCGGGTCGGTCAGCAGGTCTCTTACCACGCAGGCGAGTGTATCAACGCGGGCGAGCTGGCCGAGCGCTAGGTAGACTCATCCTCATGGCACTCATTGGCGCTCACGTTTCCACTGCCGGGGGCAGTTACAAGGCGTTCGAACGCGGCCTGGAGATCGGCTGCACGGCGCTGCAGATCTTCGTCAAGAGCCCTAACCAGTGGCGGGCTAAGGCCATCGACCCCGCCGACGTGCAGAAGTTCCACGAGGCGCACGCCACCCACCCGTGGCCGGTGACCGCGCACGCCGCGTACCTCATCAACCTCGCGTCGCAGAAGGAGGACATCTCCGAGAAGTCACGCGCCGGGCTGGCTGACGAGCTCGCGCGCTGCGATCTACTCGGCGTTGCCGGCCTCGTGTTCCACCCGGGGGCGCACCTCGGCGCTGGGGTCTTAGTCGGCGTGGAGGACGTCGCGCGCAACATGGACGCCGTGCTTGCCGCCACCCCGGATGTGCGCACCAAGCTCCTGCTCGAGAACACAGCGGGGCAGGGTTCGACCATCGGGGTGCGCTTCGAGGAGCTAGCCAGCATCATCGCTTTGCTCGACCAGCCGGAGAGGGTCGGCGTCTGCCTTGACACTTGCCACGCTTTCGCGGCTGGCTACGACCTCAGGACCCCAGCTGGCTATGAGGCCGTACTCGAGGAGTTCGACCGCATCGTCGGGATCGAGCGGCTGCTGTGCGTGCACCTCAACGACTCCAAGCACCCGCTCGGTTCACACAAGGATCGTCACGAGAACATCGGTGACGGCGAGATCGGCGCAGAGGCATTCGCCGTGATCGTCAACGACGGGCGCCTTGCAGCGGTACCAAAACTGCTCGAGACGCCGCTGGGCGACGACGACCTTGGCCACGCCCGCGATATGGAGAAGCTCCGTGCATTCCTCTGAGGTGACACTCGTGACAGACCAAGACCAACTGACGGCCGCGTTCCTGCGCACCACCCTCGCAGACACCTTGACCCGTAATCATCGGATCGTGCTGCAACTGACCGCGGACATGCCGGAGGCGGCCTCCCTCGTCTCCTTGGTGGAGGACGGCAGCCACATGAACTGGTTGGTCGGGCACCTGGTCGGCAACCGTGACTCCATCCTCGCGCTCCTTGGAGTAGGGCGCGTGCGCCCTGAGGAGGTGGACGAGGCCTTCGGCTACGGCAGCAAGCCTGCCGCTGAGGCCACGGCGACCCTAGCCGAGCAGGTGAGGGCGTACGACCTGACCAACGTGCCGCTGCTCGCGGCGATCGCGGCGCTTACGCCGGAGCAGTTGGCCGCGCCAGCCAGCCGCAGGACGGTGCGTGAGCGCCTCGAGTTCCTCGTGTGGCACGAGACCTACCACCTAGGTCAGCTGATGCTCTACCGCCGCGCTGCCGGCCTCGACAACCCGATCGGTTAACCACACACGAGTGGGCCGCGGCCAGGAACGGCGCCGCGGCCCACTAGTTAGCTCGGTGTTGGTCAGTCAGCCAAGCGCCAGGCGCCGTCCTTGATCTCCGCGATCACGTAAGCGCGGTCGTCAAGACCCGAGTGATCGGTGCCGGTGAAGTCGAACACCCCGCCGATGCCGACGAACGGGCCCA
>CALCHY010000309.1 GCA_937907415.1 uncultured Trueperaceae bacterium | reverse complement strand
CGCCTCACCGACGAGACCCTCGGCCTCACCGACGACTTCCTCAGGCCGCAAGCGCGCCCGCTCGCGCCCGCCGCCCTCACGCCAGACATCGCCCGCGAGGAGGCCAAGTGAACGACCACGACCACCACGACCACCACGGCTCGGCCACGAGCACCGAAGACCCTTGGACCGAGGCGATAGAGAGCGAGCCGCACGTCCGCCACGCTGAGCACGACGCCCAGCTCGCCCACAGTCATCACGCTGGCCACGGCGACCACGCCGTGCACGACGCTCACGGCGCGCACGCCGGCCACGGCGGGCACGACAAGCACGCCGGCCACTCGCCGGAGATGTTCCGCGACCGCTTCTGGGTCGCGCTCGTGCTGACGCTGCCCATCCTCTACTTCAGCGAGCAGTTCCAGGCCTGGTTCGGCTACCAGGCGGTAAGCTTCCCCGGCTCCGAGTGGGTCAACCCCGTGCTCGGCACCGTGCTGTACCTCTACGGCGGGCTCGTCTTCCTGCAGGGCGCCCGCCACGAGCTCGCCGCCAAGCAGCCGGGCATGATGACGCTCATCAGCCTCGCCATCACCGTCGCCTACGTCTACAGCATGGCGGTGGCGCTGGGCGTGCCCGGCATGCCATTCTTCTGGGAGCTCTCCACCCTCATCGCCATCATGCTGCTGGGCCACTGGATCGAGATGGCCAGCGTGCAGGGCGCCTCCAGGGCGCTTGAGAACCTCGCCTCGCTAATCCCCCATACCGCCCACCGCATCGTGAACGGCGCCATCGAGGACGTGCCCGTGTCCGAGCTGCGCCACGGCGACCGCATCCTGGTGCGCCCGGGCGAGCAGCTCCCCGCCGACGGGCTCGTGACCGAAGGCCGCAGCAGCGTCAACGAAGCCTTCCTCACCGGCGAGTCACGGCCTGTCCCCAAGGAGGAGGGCTCCGAAGTGGTGGCCGGCGCCGTGAACGGCGAGGGCGCCCTCACCGTCGAGGTCTCCCGCACCGGCGGCGAGACCACCCTGTCGCAGATCCAACGCCTCGTCGAGGAGGCGCAAGCGTCGCGCAGCCGGTTCCAGAACCTCGCCGACCGCGCCGCCGGCTGGCTCTTCTACATCGCCGTGGCTGCGGGCGTCATCACCTTCGTGGCGTGGCTGGCCGCCTCCGGCGACCTGCAGCAGGCCATCGCCCGCACCGTCACGGTGCTGGTCATCGCTTGCCCCCACGCCCTCGGCCTCGCCATCCCGCTCGTGACCGTCAACGCCACCGCCATGAGCGCCGCCAACGGCATCCTGGTGCGCAACCGCGAGGCGTTCGAGCGCGCCCGCGACATCGGCATCGTCGCCTTCGACAAGACCGGCACCCTCACCGAAGGCAGGTTCGGCGTCAGCGCCGCGCACGCCCACGGCATGGACGAGCGCGAGGCGCTCGCCGTCACCGCCGCGCTCGAGACCAGGAGCGAGCACCCCCTGGCGCAGGCCATCGTCGAGGAGGCGCAGGCGCGCGGCCTGAGCCTGCCCACGTCCGAGGAGTTCGAGGTCGTGGCGGGCAAGGGCGTAAAGGCGCGCGTGGACGGCACCACTTACACCGTCGGCCGCCCCGAGTGGGTCGAAGAGCAGGGGCTGGTGTTCCCCGAGGCGCTCAAACGCGCTCTGGCGGAGGCGGAGGCGCGCGGCGAGAGCGCCATCGTCCTCATGAACGAACAGACCGCCCTCGCCGTGATCGGCCTCGCCGACCGCGTGCGCCAGCGGGCGAAGGACACCATCCGCGCCCTCAAGGCCGCCGGGGTCGAGCCGGTGATGATCACCGGCGACGCCGAGGCCGTGGCGCGCACCGTCGCCGCCGAGCTCGGCATCGAGCGCTACTACGCCCGCGTGCTGCCGGGCGAGAAGGCGGAGAAGGTGCGTGAACTGCAGAAGAGCGCGCGCACCGCCTTCGTGGGCGACGGCATCAACGACGCCCCCGCCCTGCTCGAGGCCGACCTCGGCATCGCCATCGGCGCCGGCACCAACGTCGCCATCGAATCAGCCGACCTCGTGCTCGTGGAGAACGACCCGCTCGACGTGCTCGCCGCCCTCAAGCTCTCGCGCGCCACCTACCGCAAGATGATGCAGAACCTGGCGTGGGCGACCGGCTACAACGCCGTCGCCATTCCCCTTGCCGCTGGGGTGCTGGCCGGCATCGGCTTCCTGCTCTCGCCGGCGGTAGGCGCCGTGCTCATGAGCGCCTCCACCATCGTCGTCGCCATCAACGCCATGCTGCTGCGACGCACCGACCTGAAGGCCACCGGATAACGGCACATCCCTTCTGCCACCGAAGCCCAACGGAGGGGCCGTCGATTCGGCGGTCCCTCCGTTGCGTGGAGTCGGTTGAGACGGTTCGTGCAGGCACAATGTTGCCGACGGCGCCGTGGTCCAGCACAAGACCTGACGCCTTTCAGGCGCGTAGAGGACACCAGAAAGTGAGAAGCGAGGATCATTGTTAGTGACACATTTCAGATGCGGAGCGAACGGCGCCATAGTTTCCAGTTCACTACAATGTTGGTTATGGGTAGGGAGGCGCAGATGCAGATAGGTGAGTTCGCCGCCAAGGTCGGCATTAATCCGAAGACGATCCGCTACTACGAGACGCGTGGGCTGTTGCCTTCGCCGCCCCGCACGGAGGCGGGCTACCGGATCTACGGCGACGGGGACCTGGAGCGCCTGCAGTTCATCCTCAAGGGGCGAGCGATCGGCTTGTCGCTGGAAGAGATCGGCAGCGTGCTAGGCATGCGCGACGACGGCCAAGAACCGTGCGAGCACGTGCGGGTGCTGCTCGACGTGAAGCTGGCCGCCATCGACGAGCAACTGCGGGCCCTGAACGAGCTGCGCGCGGAGTTCCTGTTCCTGCGTGGCGAAGCGGACGGCACGACGAGCAGCGACGACTGCGTGTGCGGCATCATTGAGCATTACAAAACGAAGCGCTCCACCGGGGCAGCCTCCTACTTGACGGCCGCGCCGAAACGCGAACGAACGCCGGCCCCATAGCGCTCCCCTCACTAGCGTCACGCCTTCACTTGCGACCCCGAACTCCTCTTCGTCGGCACGCACTTGACCTTCCAGTCGACTGGAAGGCGTAGCGTTGCTCTAGGCGAAGAGGCGCTGGCTGAGAACGCCGGCCATGACCTTCGAGAGGAGCACGCACGATGACGCGAACGGCTCGGTTCACAATCCGCGAGCAAACCCCGATCCACTGTGAAGGCTGCGAGCAACGGATCGGCAACGCCCTCCGGCGCATCTCTGGCGTCCAGGAGGTGCAGGCGAGTCGGGAAACACAAGAGGTCCACGTGACCTTTGATCCGGAGAAGACCACTGCGGAGCAGGTCCGAGCGAAGCTAGATCTAGCCGGCTTCGAGAGCAACGAGGAGTAGGGGCCGCATGAGCACGCCCACAGCAGCCGTCGAGGGTGGTGCGGCGCCCTTCGGGCGTGGCACGCTGGGTGGTGAGCCGGAGAAGCTGCAACTCAAGGTCGGGGGGATGCACTGCTCCCTCTGCACCGACTCCATCCGCCGCGCCGTCGGCCGGCTCGTGGGCGTGCGCTCGGTTGAGGTCTCCATAGCCCACGAGGAGGCGCTGGTCGAGTACGACCCGGCGCATGTAACACCGGACGTCATCACCGGGACGCTAGAAGACATCGGCTACACCGTTCGCGAGCCGGACCAAGCCGAAATGTTCGTCGAGGAGGAGCACGACCTGGCGGTCGCGCGCCACAAGGCTGGTCTCTCGATCGGCCTGTTGGTGGCGGCTAGTCTCGTGATGACCGCCGCAATGCTCGGCGGCCCCGCTCTCTTTCTCGCCCTGGCGATGGGTGCACTGGCGCTCTTCACCGCGTTCGGGCCGGCTCGCTTCATCCTCGTTCGCAACGGTTGGCAGTCGCTCCGGCGCGGTATCTTCAACCAGGACGTACTCGTCACCGCCTCGGCGCTGGGTGGCCTCCTCGGCGGCGGCGTGGGCCTGGCGGTGCCGGCTGTTCCTGCCGGTGGGTTCTTCGGCGCGACGGTATTCGTGCTGGCATTCCATCTCATCGGCGGGTACGCCTCCGTCCTCGTTCACGTCCGCGCCTCCCAATCCGTACGGCGCCTCCTCGCCCTCACGCCTGACACGGCCCAGCGCCTCACCGCAGATGACGGGGAGGAGGCCGTGCCCGTCGCGCAGCTCCTGGTGGGGGACCGCGTGCGCGTCCGTCCCGGCGAACGCATTCCAGCGGACGGCACGGTGTTGGGCGGCGCTTCCGCAGTGGACGAGAGCCTTGTGACGGGCGAACCGATCCCCGCGGACAAGCTGGCTGGCAGCGAGGTGATCGGCGGGTCGCTCAACCAGACCGGCAGCCTGACCTTGCGCGTCGATCGGGTCGGTAGCGAGAGCTTTCTGCGCACCGTCGCGCGGCACGTCGCCGAGGCGCGCGCCCTGAAACCCGGCATCCTGCGGCTGGTCGACCGGGTGCTGCTCTACTACGTCCCCGTCGTCCTCATCGCCAGCCTCGTTGGCCTCCTCGCCTGGACGCTCGGCGCATGGCTTCTAGAGGGCGAACCCAACTGGTTACGGGCCGGCTTCGCGGCCCTGACCGCGCTCATCATGGGTTACCCCTGCGCATTGGGCATGTCCACGCCACTGGCGATCATCCGGGCGAGCGGCGAGGCAGCCGAGCGCGGCATCATCATGCGTTCCGGCGAAGCGTTCCACGTCTTTCGCAACGTCGACACCGTCGTGTTCGACAAGACCGGCACGCTTACCGAAGGCAAACCCCACCTCGTCGCCACCAGTTGGTTGCACGGCGACCCGAACGAGCTCCTGGGGTGGGTGGCGAGCGTCGAAGCGCATTCCGAACACCCGCTCGCCCAGGCGATCGTTAGCAACGCCCGCGAGAAGGGCCTCACCCTCGCCACGCCCGAAGCGTTCGAGGCCCGACCCGGCCGCGGGGTGGACGGCACGATTGCGGGACGCCGGCTCCTGGTCGGCACGCGACGCTTATTAACGGAGGAAGGCGTCAACCCCGCCCCGCTCGACTCCCTCGTCGGACGGACCCAGGCCCAAGGGCAGACCGTCGTCCTGGTGGCGCTCGATGGTCAGGCCGCCGGCGTGCTGGCCCTGGCGGATCGCGTGAAGCCCGACGCGCGTGAGGCCGTGGAGCGAATCCAGCGACTGGGCGTGAGGCCGGTCTTGCTCACCGGCGACAACGAACGGTCCGCGAGGGCCGTCGCCGAGGCCGTGGGAATCGAGGAGGTGCGGGCCGAGGTCCTGCCGGGCGACAAGGCAGCCGAGGTACGGCGGTTGCAGGCGCTAGGTCAGCGGGTCGCGATGGTAGGGGACGGCATCAACGACGCACCGGCCCTGATGCAGGCGGACGTGGGCGTCGCCATTGGCTCCGGCACCGACATCACGCTCGAAGCTGCCGACGTGGTGCTGGTGAGCGAGCGGCTGGCGACGCTCGTCGAGGCGCGCGAGCTGGCGCGGCGCAGCTACCGCCTCACCGCCACGAATGTCGCGCTGGCGCTCGCCTTCAACGGCATCGGTGTCCTTGCGGCCATCACGGGCTTGGTCACGCCCGTGTGGGCGATGGCGGCGATGGCGGTCAGCGTGAGCGTGGTGCTGGCCAACTCGTTTGCCGGCCGACTGCTTGCAAGATGAGCCCAGGCACAGCGCCCGCGCGTGTCCCTGGCGTGCGGTGGGCCTGACGGGGGCGCTGGAATCGAGCTCGGCCGCGTCGCACGCTGCCGGGGGACGTACAGCCTTAGAGGCGGCATCGCACAACCGCCCAAGTCGAATGCGGGGTCGGTGCTCGCGAGCAGCACCGACCTGCCGCCCTCGGCCAACGTCACCACCGTGACGCACGCCAGCGCCGAGTTCCGACGCCGCCCTTGCCGGTAATGAACACACCTACTTTGTCCGGCGGAATGCTTTAGCTCCTCCCAGCCGGACGCGTCAGCAGCCATCGCACCAGTCGCAACCGCAACAGTCGATGGCCGCCCGACTTTCCGTCGCTCCACCGGGAACGGGCTCCAACCCCGAACCGAACGTAACATTCTCTTGCGCCATGCCCCCCTGCTCGCTCGCGGCGTCAGCCCCACACTCGCAACAGCACCGCTCGGGTCTTGCCAGGTTATTCATATGCGCTCCTTGCCTTCCCGGCCGCTTGCGGATCGCTACTGCATCCGGCCGGGTGAGGCCACCGCCCGACACATAGATGGTAATCGAACAGTTAGACGCCCGTCTGTGTATGATCGTCCCATGGAGACCAACCCACTACTCCTCAGGCTGCTGGGCGACCCGACGCGCTGGCGCATCGTGGAGTTCCTCGCCCGCC
>CALCHY010000308.1 GCA_937907415.1 uncultured Trueperaceae bacterium | reverse complement strand
CTGCCACTAGCTTCGATCGCCGCGGTCTACCGGGGGTTCAGGACAAGGCCTCTGGAGTCTGTGCTTGGACTCGTAGCTCTGACGGCCGCCAAACCGGTCGCGGCTCAGAGGCTATTCCAGCAGGTCGCCTTCGCCGTGCTTACCGGTAACGGCGATCAGCACGCCAAGAACCTTGGTGTCCTTGCCACGGCCGACGGCGAGTGGCGCGCCAGCCCCGTTTACGACGTCCCCTCAACGCTTCCATATGGCGACGACACGCTGGCGCTGACCATGTCGGGGAGCGACCGACCGTACTCGAGGCGCAAGCTCCTAGCGTTCGCGGCCGCAATCGGATTGCCAGCCGCTAGCGCCACCAGGACCCTCGACCGCCTACTCGCCCGAACGGCCACGCCGCTTAGCGAAGCACACTTGACCACCTTGCCGTTCTCAGTACCCACGCTGCGCAGGCTAAGCAAGAGCCTTGCCTACCGCCGCAAGCAACTCGCCGACTGAGTACCCCCGAACTAGAATCCGAGGTAAGTGATGAGCAACTTCAAGACCATCCACGACACCCACCACCATTTCGGTTGGGACAACGCAATTGAGCCGGTCCTCACGGTTGCGCCCGGCGCCGAGCTAGAGCTGGAGACCGTCGATTCCGGTGGCGGGCAGCTGACTGAGCGCTCGACTGCCGCCGACGTCGGCCTGCTCGACTTCAGCAAGGTCAACCCAGTGACTGGCCCCATCTTCGTAGAGGGCGCTCAGCCCGGCGACGCGGTCGAGGTCGAGATCCTCGATTTCGACGAGAGCGGCTGGGGTTGGACGGGCATCATCCCAGGCTTCGGCTTGTTGGCTGACGAGTTCAACGAGCCGTTCATGAACATCTCGCGTTACGACGCCAAGCGCGTGGAGTTCCAGCCAGGCATCCACCTGCCAACGCGACCGTTTCCCGGCACGATCGGCTTGGCGCTGGCCGAACCAGGCAATCACTCGGTGGTGCCGCCGCGCGCCCAGGGCGGCAACCTCGACGTGCGCGACCTCACGCGCGGCACGAAGTTATGGCTGCCCGTGGCAGTGCCCGGGGCGCTCCTGTCGATCGGAGACACCCACGCGGCGCAAGGCGACGGCGAGGTGTGCGGCACCGCGGTAGAGACGGCCATGACGGTGCGCGTGCGCGTGAACCTCGTGAAAGGCGCCGGTTTCAGCAACCCGCGCTACCAGGTGACGGCCGCCGCGGCGAACGAGCCGCTGCCGAAGGGCTACTACGCCACCACCGGCGTGGCGCCCGACCTGCTCGACGCCACCAAGGACGCCATCCGCGCCATGATCGACCACCTCGGCAAGGAGTACGGCCTGGGGCCGCAGTTGGCGTACGCGCTATGCAGCGTGGCCGTCAACCTGCGCATCAGCGAGGTCGTAGACATGCCGAACTGGGTGGTTTCCGCCGTGTTGCCGCGCCACATCTTCCAGTAGGAAGCAGCCGCGCGCTAGCAGCTCGCGCTGCCCGGCTCGGTCGGACACCGTAATCCGGGACACGTTGTCCTCTCAGGCGTATACTGCCGACGAACCACAATCAAGTCGGCCGCGCAATCGTGGCCGCGAAGCTATGGTGGGAGGTTGGCATGAACCGACGGAGCTTCATCAAGAAGGCTGGCATCGCGGTGGCCGGAGCGAGCATCAGCCCGCTCATGTTCGCGAGCGCCCAGAGGTCGAAGTTCAACTTCGAAATGGTGACGTCTTGGCCGACGTCACTAGATACCCTCTTCGGCACTGCAGAGAACATCGCCAAGTACATCAACGAGGCGTCCTCCGGCGACATCACGGTGAAGGTCTACCCCGCTGGCGCGCAGATCGGCGCTCTCGAGGTGTACGACGCGGTCTCCACCGGCGCGTTCGCCATGGCCCACACCGCGCCTTACTACTTCATCAACAAGAACCCGGCCCACGGCTTCTTCACGGCAGTACCGTTCGGCATGGACTCGCAGCAGTTCAACGCCTGGATGTACGCGGGCAACGGCAACGCGTTGGCGCAGGAACTGCTAGCGCCGGACAACATGGTTTCCTTCCCTGCCGGCAACACCGGCGCGCAGACGGGCGGCTGGTTCAAGCGCGAGATCAACACGGTAGCCGACCTGCAAGGCCTCACCATGCGCTTCCCTGGCTTCGGTGGGCAAGTGATGGGCCGTGTGGGCGTGAACGTGCAGAACATCCCCGGCGGCGAACTGTTCCTGGCGCTCGACACGGGCGTCATCGATGCCGCCGACTGGGTCGGGCCGTACGACGACCAGATCCTCGGCCTCAACAAGGCAGCGCCCTACTACTACTTCCCGAGCTGGGCCGAGCCGGGGCCCGGCGTCTGCCTCTACATGAACAAGGACGAGTTCGGCGGCCTACCTGCCGACCTGCAGAGCGTGGTGGCAGACGCTTGCGCGCGCGGCAACGTCGAGATGCTCTCGAAGTACGACACCAAGAACTACACGGCGCTGCAAGAACTGGTCGCATCAGGCACGCAGATTCGCTTGTTCTCGGACGAGATTCTCGCAGCGTTCGCCAAGGCGACCGACGAGATTCACGCTGAGAACGCCGCCAAGGCGCCCGGCTACCAGGCAATCCACGATGACTACCGGAGCTTCATGGACAACGTGAGGGCCTGGACGAAGGTCACGCAGCACGCGTACAACGGCTTCATCTTCAAGTAAGCGGTTGCGCTTACCAGTGCGCTAGAGAACCAGTAGGGCGGCCCATGAGCGGCCGCCCTACTTCGCGCTGGAGATGGACGGCAGCCACCCGACGATGCCGGGGAAGAACACCAGCAGTAACAGCGCGGCCACCTGGATGAGCACGAACGGGATGATGCCGCGGTAGATGTGTGAAGTCTTGATCTCGGGCGGCGCCACCCCCTTGAGGTAGAAGAGGGCAAAACCGAATGGCGGGGTCAGGAACGAGCTCTGGAGGTTCATGGCGATGACCACGCCGAACCAAAGAAGCATGTCCTGACCGAAGAAGTGCAGTGCTATGGGCGTGATGAACGGCACGACGATGAACGTGATCTCGATGAAGTCGATGAAGAAGCCAAGAACAAAGATCGTCAGCATCGTGAAGAACATGAAGCCCCACTGGCCGCCTGGGAGGTTAACGAGGAACTCGTCAACGAGAGTGTCTCCTCTTAGCGCCGTGAACACCATGCTGAACGCGGTTGCACCCACGAGGATTATGAACACCATGCTGGTCAGTTGGGTCGTTTGGCGCATCGTGTCTTTCAAGTTCTTGAGCGTGAGGCGCCTGTTGATGAGGGCGAGAAGCATGGCGCCAATGGCGCCAGCAGCGCCAGCCTCAGTTGGGGTGGCGATTCCGAAGAAAATCGACCCTAGCACTAGCAGGATGAGGAACAGCGGCGGGATAAGGCTGCGCACGATCTTGACGAGCAGCACTCTGGGCGGCATCTGGCGCGCCTCGAGCGGCAACGCGGGAGCTTCGTGCGGCCTGATGTAGGCAGTGAACGCGACCCAGAGGATGAACAGGCCGG
Organism: uncultured Trueperaceae bacterium; assembly: GCA_937907415.1. Next base: position 2,811 of record CALCHY010000308.1, on the reverse strand, counting down.
CCAGCATGAAGCCGGGCACGAACGAGCCAAGGAAGAGTTGCCCAACGCTGATGCCCATCTGGTCGCCAAGGATGACGAGCACGATGGATGGTGGGATTATCTGTCCAAGGGTGCCCGAAGCCGCGATGACACCCGCGGAGAGCGGTTTGCTGTAGTTGTACTTGAGCATTACCGGCAGCGCGAGTATCCCCATCGTTACGACGGAGGCACCGACTACCCCGGTGGAGGCCGCGAGCAGCGCCCCGACCACGACGACGGAGACAGCCAGGCCGCCGCGCAATCGACCAAAGAGGACCCCCATGGTCTCGAGAAGCTCTTCCGCCAGGCCAGACCGCTCCAACATGACGCCCATGAAAACGAAGAACGGCACAGCTACAAGCGTGTAGTTCTCCATGATGGTGCCGTAGATGCGTTGCGGGAGGATGTTGAGGCGCGCTAGTCGGAACAGCGGCTCCCACGGCAGGTCGATTCCGATTCCAGGGAGGAAGTCGGAGCCGATCATGGTGAAGAGGACAGCCGTACCGCCCAGACTGAACGCCACGGGGTAGCCGATGAGGAGTAGCACTACGGCGGCGCCGAACATGTAGAAGGCCAGGTACTCCATCTAGCCGACCTCTGGCGTTTCGACTTGCTGCTGCAGCAACTTCACTCCACGCAGGGTCGCTACCTGCTTTATCAGCTGGCTGACGCCCTGCAAGGCGAGGAGCGCGAAGGCGACCGGGATCACCGTCTTCATCAGGTAGATGGGCACGCCGCCTGCGTTGACGTTGACTTCCATGTGTTGCCAAGAGCGCCCGACGTACGGCAGGCTCAACACGAAGCCCATGTAGCAGAAGGGGAACAGGAAGAAGACGGTTCCGAAAAGGTCGACCCACGCCTTGCCGCGCACGCCGAGGCGCGAGTAGATGATGTCGACGCGCACGTGCCCGCCCGTGCGCAGCACCCAGGCGGCGGCAAGCAGGAAGACGAAATCGAACGCGTAAGTCTGCAGGACCGTGTAGATGCCGCCCCCAAGGGAGACCCCAATCGCGCGCCCAACGTAGCGTGTGACCACGTTGTAGGCGCCGAGGATCACCATGACCAGCGTGAGCCACTGCATGACGCGGGCGATGCCGCCCGTGAACGCATCGATATACCTAGCGACGGTCAAGAACGCCTTCACGTGGTCGCTCCTCCCTGCCTGCTTCGCCCTTGGTTGTCGGTGGTAATGGTACTGCCCTCGGTTGGGAGCGTCAACGCCGGAGCCTAGCCACCTCGAATCCAGCCGTTCTCGGCGCGGGTTCCTAACCCTCGATTAACCGAGCGGCTTCATCGTTGGCGGCAAGGAGGATAAGCCATGTCACGACGCACGTTGATCATCGCCGGCCTGAGCGCAACTTTCGCCTTCGTTGGAGGGTACGCGCTCCTCGGCTCGATGCAACCAAGAACTACCGGCACGCAGGTGGTTAGCCGGACTCCCGACGTCTCGAAGGTCGTTGCCACGCCAGGCACGGCCCTGGTCCCGGTTGGCAACGGCACGGACGAGTGGATGCTCATCGGAGCAGACGGCACTGTCCTCGCCGGTCCTGACGGTCGTCCTCCGGCGGCCCTCGATGGCAGCGCGCCCGGCGCCTCGCAGGAAAACGGCTACTGGCAGAGCGACTACGGCGGCAGCGCCTACGAGGATGACGAGGATGACGAGGACGACGACGACGACGACCATGATCGCGACCACAAGCAACGCGACGACGACGATGACCACGACGACGACCACTACGTGGCGCAGGCCACCAGCACTACCAACAAGAGCGCGGAGAAGACGCGCGCCCGGAGCCGCAAGTGACAGCGGCGCCCCAGGCGAACCAACCGGACGCCACCGTCAAGGCGCAGAAGCGGCGCCCCAAGTTCGACAAGGTCGCATCGACGACCTGGCTGCTGGCGGCCCTCGTGGGTCTAGGGGCGGGCGCCACCTGGCGGCTGATCGAGAGCGGGCAGCGTCCGGCCCCCGTGGCGCAGGCGAGCGAGGCTGTGGTGCAGGTGATCGTCCTCGACACCAACGGGCGGATCGTTGGCACATACGACGGCGTCAACCTCCTCAGGGCCGCCCCAAGCTCACAGCAGGTCACGGTCTCACGGGGACGCGCCCCGGCCGCGACGGCTCGCACGCGCGCCTCATGACGCACGCTGCGCAACCACCCGCGGCCGTTCAACCACGCGTCCCCGTCGCGCGCGCGGCCAGCCCCCTCACCTTCCGCGCAATGTGCACCACGGTTGTCGTGCGCTCGCCAAGCGCGGACGCCATCGCCAAGGAGCTGCTTAGGCTCGAGGCGCTTCTCACGCGCTTTCGCGACTCCAGCGTCACGCGCCTCAACGCGGCTGGCAGGCTGAGCGACCCGCCCGAAGAACTGGTTGCCGCCCTGAGCTGGGCCGTTGAGGCCGCTCGCCTCACCGATGGGCTCGTCACGCCCCTCGTTGGCCGCTCGCTGGAGTGGCACGGGTACCGCGAGAGCTGGAGCGAAGGCGTTGCCTGGCGCGCTCCGGAGGGCGAAGCGCCGCCCGTGCCTGAAATCGAGGAACTACGCGTGTCACCGCAAGAGATCGTCCTGCCCACCGGTGCGGCCATCGACTTGGGCGGGACCGCCAAGTCGTGGGCCGTCGAGCGCGTCGCCGAGCGGTCACGCCGCCGAACCAGCGTCGACGCCGACCTGGTCATCGACGCGGGCGGCGACGTGCTGATCCGCTCAGCCACCCCAACCCAGGTCGACATCCTCGGCGCGGCCGAGGAGTGGCACATCGACCTGCCACCCGGCGAGTGGGCGGTGGCCACCTCTA
>CALCHY010000307.1 GCA_937907415.1 uncultured Trueperaceae bacterium | reverse complement strand
GAGGCGACGTTCCTGTCGGGAGCGCACGACGAGGCCGACGTGGGCGCGGTCGTCGGCGCAGCGCGCGCGACGTTCCAGGCGGTGCTTTAGGCGCCTGGTCAGCATGTTGCATCGTGCCGCTAATACAAGTTGTGGGGCGCGACCGCTCAGCCTCTCCGTCAGGAGGGGACGCCCGCTAGGGCGGCGCGGGAAGCCGGTGCGAACCCGGCGCTGCCCCGAAACGGTATCGCGCGCGTCGTCGCGCGGAGCCCGACTACCCACTATGCGGTCCAGATTCATCGGCACTCGAAGGAAGGGCAGGAAGTGGTGCACCGTGTCTGTTCGACCCCTCGATCAGTTAGATGTCTCACGCTCCAAGGAGAATCCTCCCCACGGGCCGTTCGCGTGGCTCAACGACCAGAGCCAGGCCTTTCTTGCTGGCGACTACCTACCGTCAGGCACGACGCCAGAGCGGCGGTAGCGCGACATCGCAGAGCGCGCCGAGTCGCTGTTGCCCCGCCACAGCGGCTTCGCGGGGCGCTTCTTCGACTACCTTTCGCGCGGCTGGTACTCGCTGTCCTCTCCCATCTTCACTCGTTCAGCGTTGGGCAACTCGCTCGCCCGGCCATGCCTGGTCAGCTGAGTAGCTCCTCCGCCCACTGCATCACTCGCTTGATGCCTTCGGCTCCGTAGTGCGTGAAGCCTTCTGGCACACAATAGGCCGCTACCGTCGCCAAGTTTGGTGGGTACTCGAGGCCTTCGGATTCTAGGATGTCCTTTATTACGAGTCGGAACGCCATGCTGCCTTCGCCCGCTGCCCGCAGGCGCGCGAGCGTGAACTCGTTCTGATGCCAGGCAAGTTCCCTGATGCGTTCTCGCGCCTCTTCGTCGAGGCCTTCGAACGTGCTGTAGGCGAACTCGGTGCGCGCCATGGTGAACTCTTCGACCAGCTCGGTGGCCATCGAGCGAAGTTCGCTGGAGCTTAGTTGCGTCTTGCCTTCTTGGTCGATGGTGATGATCTGGGCTTGCGGGTTCTCAAGGGCAACATTTAGCTTGGATCGGAGGAAGGCCCCCGGGTTGCGGATCTCGCTTTTCGTGCCGAGTGACGCGGTGACTTCTCTGCGCGCTTCATCGTAGACCTGTTGCACGAGGTCTACTCCAAGCGCGTTGAAGTACTTCGTGAGGTTACCGCTGTACCCGAAGTTGCGAATCGCGTTGTCAATGGCGACGCGCTTGACGTCGGCTTCGGCCTCAGCGGCGCCCTCGTCTCCTGCTGCGTTTGCGTTCACGTCAACCGTGAACTTGAGGGCGATGACCTTGTGGCCGCGCTTTATGGGTTCGAACTCAAAGGAGAGGTAGCCGATTTCGGAGAGTTCCTTCTGCGTCGGTAGGAGGATGCGTCTGCGGAAGTCTGAGAAGTTCTTCGTGTAGGACTTCTCGTGGCAGTTGAGGATCTCGTGGAGGATGGGGAGGTCGACCGTGAATGGCCGGGTGCCGTTGTGGCTGTCGGCCATGAGCAGGTTGCACATCTGGATGCTGTACTCGGTGGAGCAGCGGGCGAGTACCCATAGCGGGACTTGGAAGAAGTCTCTCTTGAGTTGCAGAGTGTGTTCTTCGATGTCGGGGTGCAGTTTGATCTCGAGGTAGGCCTGCCCAGTTTCGCTTCTCGGGCCGGCGATGAAGAACACTCGGAAGACCCAAGGAATCTTTAGGTTGCTGCCGTGCTTGTCGAAGATGAACTTCGCGGAGCGGCCAACTAACTGATCGGACACCGCGTCGAGTTCTTCGCTGATGCTGTTCCGGGAGAGGCCGAAGACGCGCCTTATGTCGCTGGCGTAAATGCGCACGTACGGGAGTTCGATATCGGCTCGTTGCAGTACTGCTAAGACCAGGAGGATGACACGGCGCTCTAGGAGGCTCATCTCCTGGATGCTTGTGCCCAAGGCGTTGCTTTGCCTGACCGCCAACCCCCCGAAGTCACCTGGAATGAGGCGCGGTTGGTATGGGCCTTGCTCTTGTGATCTCGCCCTAGGTCTGTTGGGCATCAACTGCTCCCTAGTCGCCATCCTTAGCAGAGTAACCTCGTGGGCTTCTCGCCATCGACCTTGGATTACAGGTGCTGAAAGGCTAAGCGATCGCTGGTGATCTGCTCCTGATAATGGAGATTAGCCCGTTCGGAACGGCGTTGTGAAGTCCTCCTGCTGACGTCTCAGCCACTTCCTGGCCTTGTCTTAGCTGGCTCCTGTATTTGTCTCATTCGGCGCCCTGTTGACCTTGCCTTCTCCTCTTGAATCGCTCGCTTACGCCCGCCACACGCCGCATTGGACCCGCGGTGGGCAGAGTGGCCTCCTGCATTTGTCTTAGTTGGACAGGCTTGCGCGCGCCGAAACCCGATGACGGGGCGCTGCAGTTATAACAACGCCGTCGCAGCTACGGTAGGAGGCGGCTACGAGCCGCTACTGCCTCCTATTCTTGTCTTAGCCAGCTCGTGAACTCATGGACGCTTTCCGGGAACGGCCGGCGCGCGTAGTTTTGCGGTTCCACTAGCCAGCCTCCTGTTCTTGTCTTAGTCAACGGCCAATGGCGGCTCGATTGAGGCGCAAAGACTCCGACATTCACCGTCTCCCACGCGCTTCCTCATTCCATGCGCATCTAGCAGCCGGGCAGCTATGGCCCCTTCCTGCTTGCACAGGGCCGAGTCGTGTGCACGGACTTGCAGATCTCTGCAACAGCCCTGACCCTAATCTGTTCATTCGCCTCGACACTTGCCAACGGCTCTGTCTAGCTGGCTCCAGTCACCTCCTGCGCTTGTCTTAGTCAGACTCATAGCAGGAACTCACGGGCACGTGATCAGCCGAGCATGTGTGGGGCTGGTGGGACGACTATCCTCTCCCCTATTGATGTTGAACAGCAACTTTCATTCCAACACCTTTGTTTCTTTATGGAACCTGAACAGCCCGTGCTAGACGATGACATTCCGTGTTGACTAAGACGGGAGCAGGAGCCTGCTGCGTCATCTGGGGGAGGGAGGTGAGACAGCAGCAGGAGGGCATTGAGACGTAGCCAGGAAGTTGTTGAGACAAAAACAGGAGTCCACGTTGACTAAGACATAAACAGGAGGGCGTCTACGACGGGAGCAGGAACCAGGTGAGACGCCTGCAGGAGCCTAAGTGCTCTATTGGTTAGTGTCCCGTTCGTGCCCAGCCCGTTTACTGACAGGAATTCTAATCCCTGCAGCGCTGTTCAGCGGGGGTAGCAACCATGCGCAAACCTTAGTGCACTCAGCCGGGAGCCACGCGCTACGCGCGGGCGCGGGCGCGATGTGGACACGAGCGTTGGGGGATCCGCCGCTACCGATGTACCGCGTTTGCGTGCAGCGAGCCCGTCGTGACAACCACCGGTCGGAAGTCTGCCGAGCTGCAAAGCCGACGTGCCCTTCGTCGCAGCGGACGGGTCTCCCCTGCCCCGCTGTGGGTGAGGCGCGTAGTTCACTGCAATCGCAGTTGAGCGCACGTGCGACGCGGACCTCTCTGGGCGCGGACGCCTGGGCTTGTGGAGCTCGGGCGTCCGCCAGCGGCTCGAACAGGGGACGATAGGGAAGTGAAGTGCGTTACTAACCAGCGTCAAGGCAGAACGTGTTATCAAATGCAGCGCATTCGCGACCTTGCAGACTACGCGCTAGGCCTAGCGCTGGTTGAACGCGCTTGTCCCGCAGCGGGACAAGCCGCCACTTGGCCCGTGCTGGACGCTAATTCTGGGAGGTTTAGTTTCTGGCTACTTGCGGCGTTCCAGCTCGAGGATCAATTTCTTCAACTGGTCCAGGAGTTCCGACTTATCCACCGAACCCGGTCGGTACTTGATGTGCAAGTCGAAGCCTCCCCCTTTGCGTTCGGAGAACCGGTATGGGGTGGGTGGTCGACCGGGCGACCTCAGCGGCGGCGCGTCTGTAGGCTCGACGGGTTCGGGATTGAGGACGTTTGCAATGCGGTTCTGGCGTCGCTGGTCGTTGCCGATCTTGGCCAGTTCTGCCGCTTGAGTAAGTAGTCCTGGGTTGTCGCGAAGAAAATGCTGTACGTCGTCGGGCCACCCCACGATCTCGAGGCGCCGCTGGACGTAGCTCCTAGACTTCTTGACTAGTTCGGCGAGCCCGCGCACGGTCAGCTGTTGTTCGTCCCTCAGGGCCGCTAACGCTTGGGCCTCTTCCAGCAGCGGGAGGTCTTCTCGCTGAATGTTCTCGGCGAGCTGAACGCTGCGTGCGTACTCCTGGGGGATGATTCTGACGGGGGCCTCGGTGGAGTTGAGGAGTTTGAGGGCGCGGAAGCGCCTCTCCCCCGCGACTAGCAGGTAGTTGTGTCCGTCTTGCGTGACCGTCAACGGATTAACGAGCCCGTTCGTTCGAATATCTTCGGCGAGTTCTGCGAGTGATTCATCCGAGAACGTCTGCCGGGGTTGTCCGGGTGAAACGTGAATGCGGGAAATCGGGACTATTAGCGCGCGGTCATCTCGCGCTGGTTGGTCTGCGACGGGGTGGTGGAGTTCCGGCTCGCTTGGTGTGTTGCGTGCTGTTGGTTGCCTCTGCAGGCCACGCTTCTTAGTCGCGGACACGCTTCAGAACCTCCTCGGTGAGGGCCTTGTAGTCCTGCGCCCCGGTGGAAGTGGGATCGAAGGTGAAGATTGATTCTTGAGCGCTCACGGCTTCGTCAAGGCGGACATTAACGCGCACCCGTGCATCCATGATGTGGTTGCCGTACTGCGCTTCGAGGTAATCGGTTGCCTCGCGTGCGATCACCGTGCGTGCGTCCCATTGGGTGATGACAATGCCTAGGAGCTGCAGAGCGGGGTTCAGTAGGCGCTGAACTTGTTTCAGCGTCTGCTCGAAATCGGAGACGGCCGAGAGACCGTAGGTGGCGGGTTTGACGGGGACCAGGACGTGGCTGGCGGCGACCAGGGCGTTCAGCGTCAATGGTCCGAGTGAGGGGGGGCAGTCGAGGATGATGAAGTCGTAGTCTCGTACTGGTACGAGCGCCTCCTTGAGGCGGTAGACGTCGAGCGCTCCGCTGAGGGTTGGCTCGAGTCGCGCGACCTGAATAGAGGAGGGGGCGATGTCGACGCCGGCCCAAGCGGATTGGATGATGCTCGCGATCGGCTTGAGTTCGCCCAAGACGCTATGCATTGATAGGTTGGCGGCCTGCTCGAGGTCTATGGGGGTTGAGGCTGTGGCGTTGGCCTGCGGGTCTAGGTCGACGATAAGAACGCGGTGAACGTGATCCGCCAGGCCAGCAGCTAAGTTCAGGGTGGTCGTAGTCTTAGCCACACCACCTTTTTGGTTTGCTACGGCTATGGTTACGGGCACGCAGACAGCGTATCAAGTCGCACGGGCGAATGCACGTCTACGACCATTTGATAATACCGCACGACCATAGTTGCTAAGCGTGTCCCACTGCGGGACAAGGGCCGTATTTTGCGTGGGTCACGAAGCTAAGCCGCAAATGGGTTTCGGAACACTATCTGCGGTTGACCCGGGGGAGGGGGTGAAACCGAGCAGAGGGGCGCTACCGGCATCCGTGACACACGGCGACGTCCGCAAGTGTCTGGCCGCGAAGGTGGCAGTTGGCGAAGGCGGACCACTCATCGGAATCTCGAGTAGGGGAGAGGTTGGGCGGGATGCGATTACCGCTGGCGACGCCGTCGGGACGCGCTAGGCGAGGCGCGCATTATTGGGGGTGTGGAGAATGTCACGCCCCGGCCCGTTGCTTACGGCGTGAGGAGGAAGGAAGGGTACGAAGTCATGTCGGATGCGTATACCGACTAGGCCTTATACCCCGGCCTGGCCGACGCACATGACGTCGTGTGGCGCGCCCGCCCGCCCCCTGCTTCCCTCGTCGCCAGCACCTTCTGGTGGTCATTGCTGTGCGGGACTGCAGGTAGGATGCGTCACGTTGGGGCGACGGCCTGCCTTCCAACCGGGTAGGGGAGGGGAGGCGGCTTCGTAGCCCGGGCGGTGAGAGACCAGAGGGTTGGATTCGAGCTGGGCCTGGCGTCATGCCGTCAACGACTCTGGCGACCATCGCTTGCGCTGCGCAGGCACAGGAGCCAGACAAGCTACTGCTCACCTCCCCGAGCGATCTGCGCCTGGGCGACGCTGCTGTAGCCGTCTAGCCAAGGACCATGCTTGATCCTCAACGGTCGTCGTTCTCGTCCAGGAGACACGGCCGCGGAGTTCTCAGGACTAGTATCCGGGTCCCCTGGGTTCCCCGATGAGACGACAAGCTCGCTCAGCCGGTCATAGTTCCACTACGGTTTGCCGGAGCGAACGCACGTCCGGTAACGCCCGCGCCTATCCTGGGGGTATGCAGTCCAATCCTTACGCGACCGTTGATCGATTCCTTGATCACTGGCAAGGCGTCCGGCTCATCACCATCAAGACTTTGAGAGCGTTCTCGCTGGATGACCTCGAGTACCGTCTCGTGCCTGATTGGCGTACGGTCGGCGAACTCTTTCATCACATAGCCGCGCACCAGTTTTATGTCGCAAGAGGCGTGCTCCTGGGGATCTGGGATCCTCGGCCAGGAGACGTGGATGCCGATTGGACCGCGCACCGAGCCGAGGTCTGCCATTCAACGGAGGCGCTGGAGTCTTGGCTAGCTGAGTCGCAGAGCAGCCTCGAGGACTGGACGGAGCAGGCCGGGCCAAACCGCCTTGAGCGGATTGCGGAGGACAACCCCTGGCACGAAGGGATTCGGGGGTGGCTGATCTTGCACCACGCATACCAGGATGAGCTTCACCACCGTGGTCAGCTATATGCCATAGCTCGGCTTCTCGGTCGTACTCCGCCAGCTGTATACGCAGAAGAACACGACGAGTTCTGGCAGCCGCGGAAGGGAAAGTAAGAATCGTCCACGCCGACCATCACCGAACGGTCCCGTGACCACCCGGTCGCCCATCATGGCGGCGCGCATCTCCACAACGAGGGTATGCCGTCGATGCTCGAGTGCTCAGCCAAGTTAGCGGGACTCGAGCGGCAGCTAGTTGGATCTGTTGGAGTGACCACGGCCGCGGGCCCGCGGTCAGGAGAACTTTTGATTGCGCCGGCATACGGGCCGTAGCAACTCTTGTGCGGCCCAGGCCCGCGCAGCGCCGAGTTCCTACGGTGATTGCTTCTTGGACGAGCCCGCTGAGATGCTGCTGCACAAGCCCCTAGTGAGCAAGCCCGTACCGTTATCTCAAGGCGAGCCCTCGGAGTTGATTTCACAATCTACAGACCGGTTGGCGGCGGTAGCTTGTTGGCCTGGCACTCCAAATGCGGCCTGTAATTGACTCACCCTAGACGGCGGCCCGCGGACCCGGGCGATTCGCCGAACCATTGCTACTGAGCCCGCAGCAGCTTCGTAATGCTCGGCTGGTAGGCGCCGATGCCCTTGCGGTAACGCACCGGCGGCGTCTTGGAGGCGGGCGCACGCGTGAAGTCACCCACGGCGGCCAGAAGGTGTAAGCGGACCTCCATGTAGGCAAGGGCGATGCGGGTGAGGGAGAGGTCGGTGGCGCGCGTGGTGCTGGTGTCAGTCTTGAAACCGTAGGACGCCACCACGGCCTTGCCGTCCCTGCCCCACGAGATGGAGTCGAACGGTTCCAGGTGGTGCTTCACGTGCTCCGGCAGGCGCTTGCGCAGCAGGCGGCGGTGCGTGCGGCCGTTGGAAGCGATGATGCTGATGCGAGCGTTGCCGTGCCCACCGTAGACGCGGATGCGCGCCACATTCCCGAGCCCCAGGTAACTATCGAGGCGTTTGCCTTCAGTGACGGTGCAGTTAAGTAGGCTGTCGTCGCCCAGCTCGGCTACCCGCAGGGCCAAGGCCTCCAGGAACGTCTGGCGCGGTTGCGGCGCCTTCGGCGGGGTAAGGGCCTTCAAGGCGTAGGTGAAGGAACTGCCGTCCGGGGCGGAGAAGGCAAGCAGTTGGACGAGGTGAACGGTGATGCCAAGGCGGTCGGTGGCGTACTTGAGGGCCGCGAGCAGGTTGGCGGAGTTCTCCGGCACGGACTCTGCCACCAGGATGAGGTCCTTCGCCTTCAGCGCCGCGGCGTAGCCTACGCCGCGCGTGATGTGTTCACCGTCGAGAGGGGGGAGCATGAGCTCGATGACGATGAGCGGCTTCTTCGGGTTCGACGTCAGCGCAACTAGGTCGGCGCGTTGAGCCAGCAAGCTACCGGTTCTGACCTGGCGGGCGATGGCGGTGATTTCTTCGCCCAGTAGCTCGCCGAAGACCTTCAGCGCGTTGTGGTCGCGCAGCAACGTGTCCTCAAGTTGCGCCTCGCTCTCGAATGCGTGCTTCGGAGAACATGGAACGGTGTAGTCGTGCTGGGCGCTCTTCGTGTCTGGCAGTTCAGCGAACTTGAACAGGTTTGGTTGGCTGAGCTTGGCGGGAAGGTGCTTCTTGTCTTTCACGGGTGCGGGTACCTTTGTTGAATTTCGCCTAGCGGCGATGGTTCCCGCATGCGCGCGCAGCGCGCCTCCAACCTTTGGGCTCTGGGCCGCGGCCAGGCGGTGCCGGCCCGGGCCCAGCAGACGCAAGAACGATCGTGAGACTGCCGACCAAGCGGCCGAGGTCTTGTTGCCCCCTTTGCCGCCACTGACCGTCGGCTGCGTGCCTCAGTGCGCTTTCCTCTCTGGTGTGCGGTTTCGGTCATTGGACCCGCGGTAGAGTCGCGCATGGTTTCAACAGGGGGTCATGCCGCGTTTATCTGGGCCGTAGCGGACTTGTTGCGTGGCCCTTTCAAGCAAAGCGAGTACGGTCGAGTCATCCTGCCTTTCACGGTGTTGCGGCGCCTGGAGTGCGTGTTGGAGCCAACCCGCGAGGACGTGCTCGAGCAACTAGAGCGGTTCGCTGGCGAGGACGTTGACTTGGATCTGGTGTTGCCGGCCGTGGCGGATGCGCCGTTCTACAACACGAGCCGGTACTCCTTAGGCACGCTGGGGCAGACGAACACGTTGGCGAACCTCGAGGATTACGTGAGCAAGTTCAGCGGGAACGCTCGCGGGGTGTTCGAGCATTTCGGTTTCGACAAGTGGCTCGAGAAGCTGGATTCCGCCGACCTGCTTTACCTGGTGGCGCAGAAGTTCAAGGACTTGGACTTGCATCCCGAGCGGGTGAGCAACGTGGAGATGGGCAACATCTTCGAGCACCTGGTCTACAAGTTCGCGGAAAGCGCGAACGAGACGGCAGGGGAGTTCTACACCCCGCGCGACATCGTGCGGCTTGCCACCACCTTGGTGATAGCTCCCGATAACGAGGCGCTAACGGGTGATGGTGTGATCCGCACCGTGTATGACCCCGCGGCCGGCACAGGCGGGTTCCTAAGCGCGGCCATTGAACAGATTCGCGAGTGGAACCCTAGCGCGCGCCTGGTGCCTTACGCGCAGGAAGTGAATGCCGAGACGTACGCCATCCAGGTGGCGGATAAGCTCATCCAGGGTTATGACACCGGCAACCTGAAGCTCGGCAACACTCTTAGTGACGATCAGCTCGCGGGGGAGACGTTCACGTATGGGCTTTCGAACCCGCCGTTCGGGGTCGATTGGAAGGGTGTTCGTACTGCGGTGGAGGCGGAGCAGAAGCGTGGCTTCGCTGGTCGCTTCGGCCCGGGCCTACCGCGCGTTAGCGACGGCAGCATGCTGTTCCTGCTGCATCTGCTGTCAAAGCGGAGGCCTCAGAGCGACGGCGGCAGTCGCTTCGGCATAGTGCTTTCGGGGAGCCCGCTGTTCACGGGTGGCGCCGGCAGTGGCGAGAGCGAGATTCGCAGGTGGATCCTCGAGCAGGACCTGCTGGAAACCATAGTGGCGCTGCCGGGCGACATGTTCTACAACACCGGCATAGCCACTTACGTGTGGGTGTTGAGCAACAACAAGAGTTCGGAGCGAGCCGGCAGGGTGCAGTTAATCGATGCGAGCGGCATGCACGCCAGCATGCGCAAGAGCCTGGGCAGCAAACGCAAGTACCTGACCGACGAGCACATCGCTGAGATCGCCCGGCTGCACGATGCGTTCGAGGAAACCCCCCTCAGCAAGATCTTCGCCACCACCGACTTCGGGTACCGTCGCATCACGGTTGAGAGGCCGTTGCGCCTGACCTTCACCCTGCGTGATGAGGCGGGATTGGCCGCATTGCAGGAAGAGGGCGCCTGGCAGAAACTCGAGCAGGGCGATCGCGCAGCCATCCTTAAGGCTTTAGCTGGGTTGGGCGAGCGCATCCCTAGCCGTAAGGCGTTCACGAAGAGTCTCGAGGTCGCCCTCAAGCCTTCGGGCGTCAAGGTGAGCGCGCCCATCATGCGCCTGCTGACCAAGCACCTGAGCGTGAGCGACGAGGCGGCCGAGGCCTGCAAGAGCCGTGGCAAGGTTGAGGCGGATGCGAGCCTGCGCGACTACGAGAACGTGCCCCTGGGCGAGGACGTGCGCGAGTACTTCGAGCGCGAGGTGCTGCCGCACGTGCCTGATGCCTGGATCGACGAGAGCAAGCGCGACGAGAAGGACGGCGAGGTGGGGATCGTGGGTTACGAGATCCCGTTCAACCGGCACTTCTACACGTACACTCCGCCGCGGCCCCTTGAGGAGATCGACGCTGACCTGCGGGAGACCACCCAGCGCATCATGCGCATGATCGAGGGGCTCGCTGTATGACTGAGTTGGGGGCCAGTACGTTGAAGTACGGACGGGGCGAGGTGGCACCGTGGCCCAGCGTTAGGTTGCGACGCGTTGCTTCGCTCGTAACGGCAAAGGCAAACGAGAAGTCGTTCGAACTGGGCCTGGAGGCAGTCGAGTCATGGACGGGCCGGCTCATTGAGAGCGAAGCAACTTATGAGGCTGCCGGGGTCGCGTTCCAGAAAGACGATGTTCTATTTGGAAAGTTACGACCATACCTCGCTAAGGTTTATCAGGCTGAGAAGGCGGGACAGGCCGTTGGTGATTTCCTTGTCCTTCGCCCAAGCGCGCAAGTACATCCTAGGTACTTGACCTACAACCTGTTGGCACCGCATCTGATTGACCGGGTCTCTGCGGGAACTTACGGATCCAAGATGCCGCGCACTAGCTGGGAGGATCTCGGTGGTCAGGAGATAATGCTTCCGCCGCTCGAAGAGCAGCGTTCGATTGCGGCGTTCTTGGATTACGAGACGGCACGAATCGACGAGCTCGTGCACGAGCAAGAGTTGCTATTAGAGCGCCACGAGGAGAGGCAGATAGCTGCTTTAGACGTTCTCCTGAATAGGAGCAATCCGCTGCCTGGAGCTGCGGGTGTAGACACTACAGGTAGGCAAACAGCTCAGGAACGTGGCTGGCAGCGACTTCGACTCAAGCACCTGTGCGACAAACTTTCAGTTGGATTAGTTGTTGAGCCAAGCCAGTATGTAGCGACCGATGGCCTGCCTTACATTTATGGAGCCGACATAAAAGATGGTGCGGTCAAGTGGAAAGAAGCGCGCAGAATATCCAAGGCCGACAGTCAGCGCAACTCGAAGTCGATGCTCCGGGCTGGTGATGTATTGGTTGTCCGCGTTGGTGAGCCAGGTGCTTGCGCTGTGGTTCCTCCAGAGTGTGAGGGCGGTAACTGCGCGTCTGTTATTCACATTCGGCCATCACGCAAGGTCAGCTCCGACTGGCTAGCGCTTGCCCTGCGTGCTTCATCGCTGCGGCACCAACTGGATCTCGTAATCTATGGGGCTGCACAGAAACAGTTCAACGTCGCGCACGCCTCAGAGTTCTGGGTCGATGTCCCACCTAAGGCGATTCAACTGCGGATTCTCGAAGAGTTCGAGAAACGAAACGCGTTCCACCTGGACTTGATGGCATCGACTCGCCAGAATATTCGCTTACTCCGGGAGCGCCGCTCCGCCTTGATCACCTCCGCCGTCACCGGCCAGATCGATGTCCGCAACTGGCAACCCCGCGGAACCAAACTTACAGCGGAGGTGGCCTGAATGCCGCACACCTTCTCGACTGCTCATCGCGAGGCTCGGCTGGAGGAGCACATCGTCACGTTCCTGGCGGAGCACGGCTGGGTGGTGGGTGATCCGACCTGTTACGACCGCAAGCGCGCGCTCTACTCGGAGGACGTGATCGCGTGGTTGAAGACTACGCAGCCTGAGGCGTGGGAGAAGCTGGAGCGCTCGAACGGAGTGGGAGTAGAGGAGCGCGTGCTCGACCGCCTGGCGCGGGCGCTGGAATCAAGCGAGCACGGCATTATCAGCGTGCTGCGGCACGGGTTCGACGTTGCTGGCGCGGGGCGGTTGCGCATGTCGGCGCCCAGGCCCGAGGACAAGCGCAACGAGGTCGCTCAGGAGCGCTACGAGGCGAACATCCTGCGGGTCGTGCCTCAGGTTCGTTACAGCCTGGATAACGAGAACGCCATCGACCTGGTGTTCTTCATCAACGGCCTGCCGGTGGCTACGGTGGAGCTCAAGACGGACTTCACGCAGGGCGTGGAGGATGCCATTTGGCAGTACAAGCGCGACCGCAAACCGAAGAGCGCGAAGGGTCGAGTCGAGCCGCTGCTGACGCAGAAGCGTGGCGCGGTGGTGCACTTCGCCATGAGCGACAGCCAGATCTTCATGACCACCAAGC
>CALCHY010000306.1 GCA_937907415.1 uncultured Trueperaceae bacterium | reverse complement strand
ACGCGGTAGCGGTGAGGCGCACGCGGCGCTTCGTGAAGAAGTTCTACCCGCACGAACGCATCCGCAAGGGTGACGTCGAGATCACCATCACCTTCCCGCAGCCAGTGGTGCAGCGTGTTGATTACCCCCTGGCGGACGGTATGTCCGACTACTTCGCGCGCTTCGCGCACGCCATCGGCGTCAACCCGGAGGACGACGACAGTCCCCTCCCCCACCCCACCGAGTTCGAGTACGGCGAGCAACTCAGCCTCGCACGCTACGTGCCTACCGCCTTCCTGAAAGGCGATGACGCCGAAGCGTTCGAGCTTCAGGCGGCTGGTCTGCTGCGCTCGATGCTGCTGAAGCGGCTCGAATCGAGCTCGTACGCCTTTGCCATGACGTGCCGCAAGATGGCCGAGAGCCACGAGGACTTCCTGCGCGCCCTTGACGATGGCTGGGTGCTCACGGGGGAAGCCCTCGCCGCCTGGCGCAAGACAGACAGCGACGAGTTCGACCCCGCTGCTGTCGCCAAAGGCCGCACCGACCCCGCCAACGACTACGACACGCCCGCCCTGCGTGAAGCCGTCAACGCCGACCGCGACCTGCTCATGCGCTTCGCGGAAGAAGCGGAACACATCACGCTCGAAGGTGACACCAAGCTCGATCAGCTAGTCGAGGAACTCGCGGAGATTGCGGCGCAAGCGAAGCGCGAAGCGACTGACCCGGAGGATGAGCGCGACAAGCGCAAGGTCATCGTCTTCTCCTACTACTCGGACACGGTTGACTGGATCATGCAGCGCCTTGAGGACGCGGTGAACAGCGACCCGCGCTTGGCTGTTTACCGTGGCCGAATCGTGAGCACCAGTGGTAGTGACGACAACACCGCGGAGGCCCTGCTTGGCTTTGCACCGGTAAGCAGCGATGCGGCCGCAGACCAAGAGGACAAGTACGACCTGCTCGTCAGCACGGACGTTCTGGCCGAGGGCGTGAACTTGCAACAGGCGCGGCACATCATTAACTACGACCTGCCGTGGAACCCCATGCGCCTAGTGCAGCGACACGGCCGCATCGACCGTATCGGCTCCCCCCACAGGCGGGTTTACCTACGGTGCTTCTTCCCCAACCAGCAGCTCGACGCTCTCTTGAACCTCGAGGAGACCCTGCAACGCAAGATTACCCAGGCGGCCAAGAGCATCGGTGTCGAGGGTGAGATTGTGCCTGGCTCCAAAGCCAGCGAACAGATCTTCCATCACAAGAAGGAGCGCATCGAGCAGCTCATGCGCGAGGACGCCGGCATGTTCGAGGATGGGCTGGAAGGCGGAGCATTGTCCGGGGAGGAGTTTCGGCAGGAGCTCACCAACGCCATGAGGGATCCCGAACTCAAGCGGCGCGTGACGGGCCTCCCCTGGACCAGCGGCACCGGCAAGGCAACAAACGAGCAACCGGGCTTCATCTTCTGCGCACGCGTAGGCGACGACACCAACCCAAAGTACCGCTGGATTCCCCTCACCGAAGCCGGCGCTCTCGACTCCGAGAACCTCCATGGTGACACGCTCGCTTGCCTATCACGAGCCGTAAGCGGCCAGGAGGAGGAGCGCGTGCTACCAGATCAGATGCGCCGAATGGCTTACGACGCCTGGGCGGCCGCGCGCGCGGACATCCTCACTGAGTGGGAGATTGCCACTGACCCACGAAACCTCAAGCCCGCCATCCCCAAACCGATGCGTGACGCCGCCGAGATCCTGCGGGATAACCGGCCGCCGGAGATGGGCGCCGATGAGTTCCACCTCCTGCTAGACACTATCGAAGGGCCGTACGACACCCGAACCCAGCGCATGATTCGGCAAGCGATGAACGACCACATTGCCCCCGGCGACAAGGTGAACGCCGTCATCCAGGTCGTGAAGGACCTAGGTCTACAACCTCCGGAAGAGATCAAGCCCCTACCCGAAATCACCATCGAAGACGTTCACCTCGTCTGTTGGATGGCCTTGGTAGCTAGTTAGCGTCTTTGGTGCTCAGAGTCCGTCACTACCTTCAGTACCACTATTCGGCGCCCTAAAGTCAGGGCGCCGTTCAATTGGCGGCGGACGCATGCTCCGCCTCAACCCGCCGGATGTGACGGTACGCTCCCCCTACCAACTCGCGCACCTGCATTCCCAACCCGGTGCCATCCTCTGCGCCTGTCTCACCCATCATCTCTAGGATCGCCTCAAGCGTCTCACCATAGATGACCTGTCGCCAGATGGCTTCCGCTAGCGGCCGCTCGAGTTCAAGCAGTCGCAGGAAGGAGTTGTAATCCTGCTCTGGCGAATCCATGCCCTCAAGATACCGCCACACGAATGACCCCCGCTCGCTGTATTTCTATCTCCGGCTGATTCCGCATTTTATGGCATCATAAAGATATCGCAGGCTCGATGCTGCCGGAAGGAAACCAGCACCAATGAACGAAGAAAACAGCCAGAACATCCCACGACAAGAAGGCCACGTAGACGCCCCGAAGCGCGAGGGGGGCGAGGTGGCCATCGACATCCCCATCAACAAACTGAAGCCGAACCCAGACCAGCCGCGTGCTCACTTTGACGAGCTCGAGCACAAGTGGCTCACTGAGTCCATCGCCAAGAACGGGGTGCTCCAGCCGATCCTGGTGCGACCCGTGGAGGGCGATGAGTTCATGATCATCGCTGGCGAACGTCGTTATCGGGCCGCCAAGGCCGCGGGCCGCGCGAGCCTCCCCGCCGTCGTCGTTACGCAGGAGGACCGGCCTCTCGAGGAGGTAGACGTCAAGGGTCTCGCGCTCATGGAGAACCTACAGCGCAGCGAGCTCAACGATTACGAACTCGCAGTGGGCGTGACCGAGTACCTGCGCCAACGCCTGGGATTGAGCGAGAAGAGTCAGGTAATTTCGTTTCTTCGGCGGATGTACAACCAGACGCTCAGGCCGGATGACAAGCAGCATGTCGAGCCTACCGAGGCGATCTTCCGCGAACTTGGACGCAGCTGGGCCTCGTTTAGCACCACCCAACTCAACGTGTTTTCGTTGCACCCGGAGCTCCAGAAGCAACTCCGGCTTGGCAAGTTGGACCTGTCGAAGGCGCGTGTACTTAACCGAGTTCAGGATGACGAGACGCGAGATCACTTGATGTGGAATGCAATCGCGAACGGGTGGACACGAGCTCAGTTGCGGCGCGAGATCGGAGACCTCAGTAATGACCGCATTTTGAACCGTACTGAGGAAACGAACCGCGCACAGATCGCCAGCGACATAACGGGCTTCCGCAAGACCTACGTGAAGCATCGCCGTCAACTACCGGCGGCCACGATCGCTCACATCAAGAAGACGCTGGAAGAACTCGACGCATTGGTCCTTGCTTCTATCGAGGATTCCCAGGAGGGCAATAGAGCGGCTTAGGCCTTTCTGCCGCACCCAACTCCGGCCCCGCGCTCCATGCGGGGCCGGTTTCTATTGCCCCCCCAACAAGGCTTTAGAAGCGGTTCGACTTGGCGCAGCGGTTGGCAAAGAGGGCTTGGCTTGGAGCGGTATCTGCGGCTATCGGTTTCGGTACCCCTTGTCAAGGCGAGGCTTGATTCGTCTCCCGATGAAGGCTCTAAACAGCACTTCTACTATGCCGGTTTAGTAGATTTACGCCGCCGCAAGAGGCCAAAAATGAGGCGGTTACTATGCCGGTTTAGTAGTTTTGGAGGTGCGGGCTGGGCGCCAGGTTAGGGCCGAGAAGGCATCCCCCGACAGCCGCATGGAGTCATCGACCAACCGGCCCCCAAGGTGGAAGCGCCGCTCCGGTGGATCCAGCCCTCGGCGCGTAGATTCGGCCCGCGAGACACTAGACCCGGCCCACGTATCAGGGACCCGGCCTACGCGCGGCGCGGACCCGGCCCACATCCTTCTAGACCCGGCCCATACCCATATAGAGCCGGCCCACACGAATTTAGACCCGGCCCCACACGAAACCCGTAGACCCGGCCCACAGACCCAAAGTGATGTAAAGCCCGTGCTAGACGACAGAAACAGCATTTTACAACCAAGATTCTCTTGATTCTCGCGTCTGGGACGGCATTACTGACACTCAGCCCAGCGTGACAGTCCCTACATTCCGGCCCTAGGGGGCCTCCATTCCGGGACTAAAGCCTATCTCCGTGGTGCTCGCGGGGGTGTTGTGGTGGTTTGATGGGGGTTGAGGAAGCGCCTTTGGCGCAGGTGGGGAGTTATGGCTAAGAAGAAGTTGATCAGGGTTGGGGAGTTGACTCCAGTGCATAAGCTCCCGACTGGGCATGAGCCGAAGCGGGGGCCGCGGGTGATGAGGGATAAGCGCGCGCGTCGGCAGTCGCGTTCGAGTGTGAAGTCGCGGGGGTGGGTGGAGTGACTGCGGGTGAGGCTCGTGTCGCGTGGGGTGAGGGTCGTGGTGTGGGGCGTGGGCTGTGGCGG
>CALCHY010000305.1 GCA_937907415.1 uncultured Trueperaceae bacterium | reverse complement strand
GGAGCGATATCATCTTTTTCGCCTCGTGAACGGCTTTCTGCGTTCACTTCGCCCAAGCCGAGGTGGCGGAATCGGTAGACGCGCCAGCTTGAGGGGCTGGTGGCCGCAAGGCTGTAGGGGTTCAAGTCCCCTCCTCGGCACCAGAGAGTTCGTAAGCGGCCGGCCTTCGGGCTGGCCGTTTCGCTTGCCGCTTGGCAGTTGGGCCTTTGCCTACCCCACGTCAAGACGTGGGCGCGGGCCGTGATAGCTTGACTCATGCCGCGCCAGAACGTCGACCCTTCCCTGGCGCCCTCAGCTAGCTTCCCGTTCCCAAGCTATCGGCCTGGCCAGGCGGAGGCCCTAGAGCGAGCGCGTGACGCGTTCGCGCAAGGTAAGCGCTTCGTGGTCATCGAGGCGCCAACCGGGGCGGGGAAGAGCGCCATCGCCGTGACCCTGGCGCGTGAGTCCAAGTCCGCGTTCGTCATCACCAACCAGAAGATCCTGCAGGACCAGTACGTGCGCGATTTCCCCGACCTCGCCCTCCTCAAGGGCCGCTCGAACTACGACTGCTTGGTGGCGCCAACGCACGCAGCAGCTGCGCCGTGCATCGTTGGGCAGCGTTTCCCTGCTTGCGAGGAGTGCCCGTACTTCACGGCCAAAGACGTGGCCATGGCGGCTGACGTCACCACCCTCAACTACGCTTACTTCCTCGCAGAACTCAACTACTCTGGCGCTTTCGCCAGGCGCGAGCTGCTCGTACTCGACGAGGCGCATAACGCTGAGGGCGCGCTCATGAACTTCGTGCAGGTCGTCATCGGCGAGGGGGCGCTGCTGCGCGCCGGCCTGCAGCGGGCCCTGCCACCCGACCTCGGCGACGAACTGGCATTCGAGTTCGCCGAACTACTGCTACCTGAGCTGCGCCAGCGTGCCACCGAGGTGGAGCGCGGCCTCAAGGACGTCAGCAACGAAGACGCGGCCTTGCAGCAACTGCGCGTCAAGCAGTGGCTTGATGGGCATAGCGAGCGCATCATGCTCCTGCTCGATAGTCACAACGCTGGTGAGGTCGACTGGGTGGTAGAGCGGCGGCACGGCCCTGAAGGGGCGAGCCTTACCTTCAAGCCCGTCGCAGTGGCGGCACTGGCGGAGAGCTACCTCTTCAGTTACGCGGACAGGGTACTCATGCTCTCGGCGACCATCCTCGATGCACGCACGTTCCTCCGCAGCTTGGGAGTGGACCAGGCAGAGGCGGAGTTCATCAGCGTGCCATCGTCGTTCCCGCCAGAGAACCGTCCTATAGTCGTGCGGCCGGCAGCGCGCCTCACCCGCCACTACCTCGACCGCGACCTGCCGCTCCTAGCGCAGGCCGTCAACGACCTAGCCCTGCGGCATGAGGACGAGAAGGGCGTCGTGCACGCCCACTCTTACAAGATCGCGGCGTTCATCGCCAAGCACGCGAGTTCGGAGGTGCGCTGGCGCGTCGTCACGCACCTAGACGCGGCTGGCCGCGACGCCGCCCTCGCCCGCCACCTCAGCTCACCGGACCCGACCATCCTGCTGACGCCTAGCATGACCGAGGGCATCGACCTCGCCGAGGACCTGGCGCGCTGGCAGGTCATCTGCAAAGTCCCGTACCCCTACTTGGGCGACAAGCAGGTCGCGGCGCGCATGGAACGCGACCGCGACTGGTACGACTGGCGCACGACCCTAAGCGTCGTGCAGGCTTACGGGCGCAGCGTGCGCAGCGAGACCGACAATGCCGTCACCTACTTGCTTGACGCCGACTTCCCTAACTTCCTCAAGCGCCAACAGCGGCGTTTGCCCGGCTGGTTCGTGGAGGCGCTAGAGCGTTACTGAGCCGCGAACGGCAAGGTCGTTGGGCGTTCTAGGTTGGTGCGCAGCACCATGGTCGTCTCCGTGCGCTCAACGCCCTCGGTGGTGAAGAGGCGGTCAAGGAACGCGTCGAGGGCCATGGTGCTCGGCACCCGCACCTTGACGATGAACGAGTAAGTGCCCGCCACCGCGTGCAACTCCTCGACCTCGCGGAACTCCATCAGGCGTTCGACCAGGCGTTGCGCTGGCTTGCGCGGCTGCGGGGCGATGGCAACGAAAGCGGTGATGGTCAACCCGACAGCCACCGGGTCGATCTCGGCGTGATAGCCGCGGATGACGCCTGCCTGCTCGAGCTTCTTCACGCGCTCGCCGACGGCAGGCGCCGATAAGCCGACGGCCTTGGCTACCGAGGCGTGCGAGGCGCGCCCATCATGCAGCAGTATCTCGAGAATGCGGCGGTCGACGGCATCGAACTCCATGCTGACCGCGAATCTATCACGCCGCCGGGGCCGGGGTATCCTGCCGTGTGCGCGTTCTATTCGTCGGCGACGTGTTCGCTACCCCAGGCATGAAGGCAGCCCAGGCCTACCTTGGCTTGGTGAGGGACGATTACGACTTCGTGATAGTCAACGGCGAGAACGCTGCTGGCGGCTTCGGCATCACCCGCAAGCACTTCGAGCAGTTGCGCGCCGCTGGCGCCGACGTCGTTACGCTCGGCAATCACGCCTTCGATCAACACGAAGTCGTTGAGCTCCTGGAGGAGACCCCGCGCCTCCTGCGCGCCGCCAACTACCCGCCTGGAACGCCCGGACTTGGCTGGTCGACTTACGAGGTGCCTGGTGGCCAGCGCATCGTGGTGGCGCAGCTCATGGGCCGCGTGTTCATGGACGCCCTCGACGACCCGTTCAGCGCCGCTGACGTCATCCTCGAGCAGGTTGCCGAAGACGTGCCGGTCATCGTCGACTTCCACGCGGAGGCAACGAGCGAGAAGAAGGTCATGGGCTTCCACTTGGCCGGGCGTGTCAGCGCCGTCCTCGGAACGCACACGCACGTGACGACCGCGGACGAGCAGGTCTTCAAGGGCACCGCTTACATCACGGACGTTGGCATGACTGGGGTGCAGAGCTCGTCGATCGGCATGGCGTTCGAGGAGGTTCACGAGCGCTTCGTCACCAAGTTGCCCGTGAGGTTCCGACCGGCTTTGGGCAGCGCGACGGTGAACGCGGTCGCGTTGGAGCTCGTCGGCGCACGGGCGGTGAGCGTGCGGCGCGTGCGCTGGGAGCATGGAGAGAGGCACGAGCCATGAGCGCTAAAGACGACGCGTTCGGGCTCCTATCGAGCGACGTCGACTTCCTCGCGTCTGCCCTAGGCGAGGTGCTGCAGGAGCTGGAGGGCCAGCGACTCTTCCGGTTGGTCGAGCGCGTCAGGCACCTCACCAAGAGCCTCCGTTCCGGGGCAGACGACGGTGCGGCGCAGGAACTCGACGAGCTCTTGGGTTCGCTAGACACCGTTACCGCAGAGAAGCTCGTGCGGGCCTTCACCATCTACTTCCAACTCGTGAACCTGGCCGAAGAGATCCACCGCGTGCGCGTCAACCGCCACCGCGAGGTCGGCGCCAACGTGGCTGAGCCGCGCGGCGAGAGCCTCGCCGCCGCCGTGAAGTCTTTGCAGAGCCGCGGTTGGACGCGCAAGGAGGCGAGCGAGTTCCTCCGTGGGCTCGACTTGCAACTCACCGTCACGGCACACCCGACAGAGGTCAAACGCTACACGGTGCGGCTCAAGATCGAGCGTATCGGCGAGGCGCTGAGGCAGCTCCATGAGGTCGAGTTGGCGCCGCGCGAAGGCCGCGAGCTGCGCGAGCAGATCTACGCGGAGATCGCCACGTTGTGGCTGACGCGCGAGGTAGCTCCCGAACGCCCGACGGTGATCGACGAGGTCAAGAGCGCCCTTTACTACTTCCGGCGCTCCCTGCTGCAGGTCGTGCCGCGCATCATGGCCGACCTGGAGGAGGCGCTAGACGATTACTTCCCTGACAGCGCCGCGCCGCGCGCCGCGCACTTGAGCCCAACTCGGGAGGCGCCAGCGCCCATCCTGCGGTTCAGGTCGTGGATAGGCGGTGACCGCGACGGCAACCCGTACGTGACCCCAAGCGTCATGCGTGAGGCGTTCGAGTTGCAGGCGCGGGTGGCGAACGACGCGTACGTGGCGGACGTCGACGTTCTCGTGCAGCGGCTTTCTCAGTGGGAGGGCCGCACCATGTTGACGGACGAGTTCCGTGCGGCGCTCGACGCGCGCACTGCGGCGGAAGGCCAAAGCGGCCGCTTCGAGGGTGAACCTTACCGCCGCTGGCTCGAACATCTCCATGCCGCCCTGCTCCGCGAACGCGGGGCGCCAGGCAGCTACCCGGGAGGCAGCGCTGGCTACCGCGCCGACCTAGCCGTGCTCGAGGCGGCCCTGCGCTTCGGGCACGGGGGTAGGGCAGCGGATGCCTTCCTGCGCTCACCTATGCGCCGGGCGGCGGCTTTCGGCTTCGCGCTCGCGCCGTTAGACGTGCGCGAGCACAGCGCCGTTTACGAGGCCGCCATCGCCAGCATGCTGGCCGCGGCGGGCGTGAACGCCGACTACGCTGCGCTTGACGAGGCGGAGCGGGTGAACGTGCTCGCCCGCGAGTTGGCGTCCACCCGCCCGCTCCTAGCGCACGGCGCGGCCATCGGCGAAGAAGCTGAGCGGGCACTTGAGTTCCTCGCCGAGTTCCGCCACATGGAGGACACGCACGGCGCGGCTGCCCACGGCAGCACCATCGTGAGCATGACCGCTGGGGTTTCGGACGTGCTCGAGGCGCTCCTCATCGCCAAGGAGGCCGGGGTCACCGAGATCGAGGCGACGCCACTGTTCGAGACGCTAGCCGACCTCGAGGCCGCGCCCGGGATAATGCGCGACCTCTTCCAAGTCGAGCCTTACCTCGCTCACGTCAGGCGCCGCGGGGTGCAGGAAGTCATGATCGGCTACTCGGACTCCAACAAGGACGTTGGCTTCGTGACGGCCTCGTGGGCGCTGTACCGGGCGCAGGACGAGCTCGCGAAAGTGTGCCGCGAGTTCGGCGTGCCTCTGCGGATCTTCCACGGGCGCGGCACCAGCATCGGGCGTGGCGGTGGGCCCGCAGGACAGGCGTTCCTCGCCCAACCGCCAGGTAGCGTGGCAGGGCGCATGCGCCTGACGGAACAGGGCGAGGCGCTAGCCGACCGCTACTCAGACCCCGACCTGGCGCACCGCCACCTCGAACAAGTGCTGCACGCATTCATCCTCGCGAGCGCGCGCGTGCCCGACGAGCACGGCAGCGTTGACCCGCGCCACCTTGCCGCCATGGACGCAGCCGCGGCCGCGGCGATGGGCCGCTACCAGGAGCTCATGCGCGCGGACGGCTTCATGCGCTTCTTCCAGCAAGTCACGCCGATCGAGGAGCTAGCGCAACTCAACCTCGGTTCGCGGCCGACGCGCCGTGCCGGAGCACCGACCGTCGCCAACTTACGCGCGATACCGTGGGTGTTCGCCTTCACCCAGTGCCGCGCCAACCTGCCGGGCTGGTACGGGCTCGGCGCGGCGCTAGGCGCTATAGAGCCGGCGTTGGCGCGGGAGATGTACCGGGACTGGCCGTTCTTCACCACCATGATCGACTTCGCGCAGATGAGCCTCGCGAAGGCGGACATGCAGATCTTCGATGCGTACCTCACCCTGGTCGAGCCAGAACTGCAGCACTTCGGTGCCATCATCAAAGGCCATCACGCCGAGACGGTCGGGCTCGTCGAGGAGGTGACCGGTGCGGCGCTGTTGGATAACGACCCCGTGCTGGCTAGGGCGTTGGTCTTGCGCAACCCTTACGTCGACCCCATCAGCCACCTGCAGGTCGAGCTCCTGCGGCGCCTCCGCGGGCACCCAGCGGAGGGGCTCGAGCATGACGAGTTGGCGTACGGCGTGATGCTCTCGCTCCTCGGCGTCAGCGCAGGCATGCGCAACACGGGTTGAGCGCCGCCTCGTTCCTGAACCGTGACTGGCGGCAACACGGCGAGGTCCCGCCGCCTGCTACCCTCACAGGTAGAGGCACAGGTGGTCGGACCTCTGACCCTGTTGCTCTCATTGCGTTCATGAGGCGCGTGCATAGCATGACCCGTAGGGCATAAAACAGGCGCACTGTTCAACGGCCCAGAGCGAAAGACCGCGCAAGGAGCGTGGAATGACTGTAACTGAACTGCTGCTGAGCGGCGGCCCGATCCTGGTCGTCATCATCTTGCTCTCCGTCTACGCCGTTTACCTCTTCGTCGAGCGTTTTCTCAAGCTGCGGCGCGAGCGTACGGACACCTCCAACCTGATGGTCCGCGTCAACGCCGCCGTGCGTGAACGCGACCTCGAGGCTGCGCTCGACGCATGCGAGAAGCACGGTGGACCCGTCGCGCGCGTGCTGCACGCCGCGCTCGAGCGGTTGCCTTACGGGCGGCCGGCAGTAGAGGCGGCGTTCGAAGAGGCGTCACTTAGCGAGGAGCAGTCGCTCTCCCGCGGCCTTCTGCCGTTGTCCGTCATAGCCAAGATCACGCCGATGTTAGGCCTGCTCGGCACCGTCACGGGCATGATCATCACGTTCTCGCAGATCTCGCTGCAC
This sequence comes from uncultured Trueperaceae bacterium, assembly GCA_937907415.1. The sequence continues at coordinate 11,231 of CALCHY010000305.1, read as the reverse complement.
GGTTCCGGCGACCCTGGTGAGCTCGCGTACGGCATCGGTCAGGCCCTCGTCACGACGGCGGCCGGCCTCATCGTCGCCATCCCCGTGCTGGTCGGCCACGGCTACCTCTACAGCCTGGTCGACAAGCAACTCGGCGACATCGACAAGCGCCGCGAGGAACTCATGGGCAACGTCGTGCAGGCAGTAGCTAACCGCCGCGACGAAGCGTCTAGTGGTCGTCAGTCCGACCAGCAGGACACCCGCGAGGGGCGCATGGACTTGCGCCAAGGCGCTCGCCCCGCCACCCAGGCCTAGAACGTGCGAAGGACCCGCAGACGCCGCCGCGAAAGCATCATGCCGGAACTGGACCTTACGCCGATGGTCGACGTAGTGTTCCTGCTCCTGATCTTCTTCATGGTTTCAACCACGTTCATCACGGTCGAGACCGGGTTGCCTGTCGATCTGCCTGACGCCCAGACGTCCGTTGCTGAACCAGCGAACCTGCCTACCGTCACCGTCACGAAGGACGGCAGCGTCTACTTCAGCGGCGGCCTCGTGCAAGAGGCGCAACTCGCGGTGCTCGTCCGTGACGAGATCAACCGCTCCGGCCTCACCACGGTCGTCTTGCGCGCAGACCGCGAGGTGCCGCACGGCACCGCGGTGCGCATCATGGACCTGATCAAGCAAGGTGGCGCCCAACGCATCGCCATCTCTACCGGAGGCTGAGGTAATGGCCGGCGTGAGCCAAGTTGACGAGCACAAGGAAGCTCAGGCTTCGGTCTTGCGCGACCCAGACAAGCGCCGCGCGCTGGCGGTGTCGCTCACGTTGCACATGCTCGTACTGCTCCTCGCGCTGATAGCCGGCCTGCGCGTACGGGAGGAACCCGAACCCGCTTACATCGTCATCGACGTCGGCACGCCGGCGTTCGCGGAGGAGACGACGTTGGCGGCGACCGCCGAGAACCCGGCGCCGCCCGCACCTGCCCCGCAAGTGGCCTCCGAGTCCCTTGGCGCACCGCGCGACCTCTCCGCGCCGCAAGTCGAGTCGACGGCGCCGGAGGCGCGCCCCGTTACCGCTCAACCGCCGGCTCCTGAGGCTCCGCCTGCGCAAGCCGCAGCTGAGGTGCCTGAGGCGACGGCCGCAGACGTACCGGCGCCGCCACTGCCAGTGCCGCAAGTCACGGAGACGAGCCCTCCAGCTGAGGCCCTGCCGCTAGCGGAGGTGCCCGTCACCCCGTTGCCGGAGATCGACCCGGTGGCCATGACGCCGCGCCCTCTCACCGACCCGGTCCTCCTGCCGGTGCCGCAGGTGAGCGCCAGCGTCACCGAGGCGCGCACCATAGCCGCGCAGCCAGCCGCCAACATCAGCGAGGCGCGCGACCTGGAGGCCCCGCAACCCAACGCCAGCGTCGTGGCCCCGCGCGAGCTGACTAACCCAGCGATCAACGCTCAGGTCTCGCAAGCGGTCGGGCTGGCTGCGCCAAACGCCGCCGCTTCCGTCACCGCAGCGCGCCCACTTGAAGCGCCGGTGGTGGCGGCACAGGTGGCTGCCGGCACGGCGCTCGATACTAGCGGGGTCAGCGCCAGCGTCAACGGCACTAGACCTCTAGCGCCTCCTAGCGTGACCGCGCAGGTAGGTACGATCCGCGACGTGCAGGTGGCGCCGGAGGCGGTGGTAGCGCAAGTCAGGAACGTGCCAGTGCCGGCGTTGCGCGCCGACGTCATCGCCCCGACGACGGCAGCCGGCGCGCCTGGAGCCCAAGGCGACCGCGCCGGTGACACCGACGTGCAGGCAACCGCCACCAGCCGCGTGCCGCCCGGCGGCAACGCCGCTACGGCTGGGCAGACCGGGCCGCTTGACCCGGACGCCACGGCGGACGGGCGCGGGCGGGCCGCGGGGCCGGACGGCGTTGGCGAAGGCACGGGGGCGCCGGCGCAGCAAGCGCGGCTGCCGTACTCCACGCAGCGCGAGCAGCCCCTCGCAGTCCTGATAGACAACGTCGGCGGCTACCCGCAGACGGGCCTGCGCGAGGCGTCCATGATCGTCGAGATGCCGGTCGAGGGCGGCCTTACGCGCCTCATGGCCATCTACGACCGCAACTTCCCGCGCCGCGTCGGTCCAGTGCGCAGCGCACGCGACTACTTCGTCGAGCTCGCCCAGTCGAGCCAAGCGGTGCTCGTGCATGACGGTGGGTCGCCTGGCGCCATGATCGCCATCGCCAACTCGCTGCTGCCAACCCTGAACGCTTATAACAACGGCACGCTCTTCGCCCGCGAAGGCGAACGCAACGCGCCATACAACCTCTACGGGGCTGGCAACGACCTCCGCACCGCAATGCTGCGGTTGGTTTCGGAGAAGTCCCGCCTCGTTTCCGGCACCGTCTTCACGCCGACGCCCGTTGCTGGCACGGTCACTGAGGTCAGCGTCAAGTACAGCGGCGCTTACACCTCTGGCTTCAGGTACGACGCCGTTCTCGGTTCGTACCGCTGGATAAGGGACGGCACGCCGGCCAACCACCCGGACGGCCAAGTCATGCTCTTCGATGCGGTGCTCGTCGGCAACATCACCGCGAGGCCGCTGCCAGACGACAACGCCGGCAGACTCTACATCCCGCTGGAATCAGGCGACGCCACCCTCTACTTGAAGGGACGCGCCCAACGGGGTACGTGGTTCGTCAGCCAAGGCGTTGGGGTGAGCTTCAAGACGCTGGAAGGCGAGATCGTCGACTTGGCGCCGTTCAGGACCTGGGCGCTGCTGACGCCAACCTACGATACGCGCAGCGAACAGTAGGACCAGACTCCAACCAGGTCGAGTTCGGCGGCGCCGCTGCCGCCATCGGCCCGGGCGCCAAGAACGGCTACGCGGCACGGTGGCGCACCACAGCGCGGTGCTAGCATCTGACGAGCTAGTGAGGTGGTGAGAGTCAACCACGACGACGCGAACTTGATCGGCTCCCTCAGCCCCTACCTCCCCGAAGATCGTCTAGCCGAACTCGGCGGCGCCGGGGCGGTGGGCGGCGGCACTGGCAGCGCGCTCTTCGCGGACGTGGTCGGGTTCTCGCTGCTGACTACACGCTTAGCCGAGGTGCTTGGCCCGCGGCGCGGCGCTGAGGAAGTCCCGCGCTACTTGAACACGCTCTACGAGGCGCTCATCGGAGCGGCGCGCGAGCAGAACGGCAGTGTCGTCGGTTTCGCCGGCGACGCCATCATCTGCTGGTTCGCAGGCGATGACGGCAGCCGCGCCGCGGCCAGCGCTTGCGCCATGCAGGTCGCCATGGCAGCGTTCTCGGACCTCGCCATTCCGCTTACCGCCGCGACCGTGACCCTGAGCCTCAAGGTGTCTGTGGCGAGCGGTGCCGTCAAACGCTACGCCGTCGGCGATCCCGACCTGCAACTGCTCGACATCGTCGTTGGAGCTACGGTGGCGCGCCTCGAGGCCCTCAACGGTCTTGCCCGCCGTGGTCAGGTGCTCGTAGATCCGGCTACCGCTGCCGCGTTACGCGGCAAGGTGGACCTCGCGCTAGTCGCGAGTACGAACCCTGGTGCGTTCGTGCTCCAGGGGCCGCTCCGCGCTCCGACAGCGGTTCCTAGCGAGGCGCGAACTACCGTGAACGCCGCTGCAGTGGCGAGGTGGCTGCTGCCGACCATCCACCGCCGCCTCGCGGCTGGCGGCGGCGACTTCATCACCGAACTGCGCCCAGTGGCCGCCCTGTTCATAGCGTTCGCCGGCATCGACTTCGACGAAGACGGTGGCGCTGGCGAGAAGCTCGACTGGCTCGTGCGCACCGTTCAGCGCGTCGCCAGCGAGTACGGCGGCAACGTCCTGCAACTTACGGGCGGCGACAAGGGCACGTACGTCTACCTCGCGTTCGGCGCGCCCGTCGCCCACGAGGACGACACAGGTAGAGCGGCTGCCGCGGCACTCGATCTACGCGCCGAACTCCTCGGCGCTAGCTTCCTGACCGACCTGAAGATGGGCCTCGGTTACGGCACGGCGCGCACGGGCGCATACGGTTCGTCGGGCCGCAGGACCTACGGCGCGTTAGGGCCGGAGACGAACATGGCCGCCAGATTGATGGCCGCTGCCCCGCACGGCGCCATCCACGCTAGCGGCGCGTTCGTCAACGCCCTCGGAGAAGGGTTCGTGGTGAAGGCCCTACCTGGGCTGGTGGCCAAGGGGTGGCCAGTGCCGGTCGAGAGGTACGACGTCGTGAGCCGGAGCGGCAGCGTCGCCGGCGGGCAGCACACCACGCCGCTGGCAGGCCGCCAGGCCGAGACCGCCGCCATCCGGGCGGCCGTCGAGCAAGCCGCCGGCGGCAGTGGGCGCGCCTTGCACGTCGTAGGCGAGGCGGGCGTCGGCAAGTCCGAGCTCGTCGCGCAAACCCTGAGAGCGGCGCCGGCCGTGCGCGTCGTAGCTGGCGCCTGTCAGGCGTTCGGCAAGACCGCGCCATACCAGGCGTGGAAGGGCGTCTTGCAGCAGCTCGTCGGCGTCACTCAGGGCGCGAGCGCGGCCGAGCGGACGGCGCTGCTCGAGTCCGCGCTCGGCCCGGAGCTAGTTGGCCGTGCTGCGCTGCTTGCTCCGCTCCTCGACTTCGCTGTGCCGGAGAGCGATCAGGTGGCCGCGATGAGCGCGGAGGACCGTAGCGCCGCGCGGCAGGCGCTCTTCATCGCCCTCATCCGCCAGGCAGCCAACGCTACGGCCGTCGCGGGCCTCACGCTGGTCGTGCTCATCGAGGACCTCAACTGGCTGGACCCGGCGTCAGAGCAGTTCCTTCACGCGCTCACGGCGGGCCTCTCCACCATGCCGTTGCTCGTGCTTACGACCGCCAGGCCGAGCGTGGAGCGCACGCCAGATGCTCCGCTTCACACGACCGACGTGATCAACCTAGGCCCGTTGGCCGAGCCGGAAGCTCGCGTGGTGGTGGATCACTTGCTCGCCGCGCTCGACGCGAAGTTGAGTCCAGACGTCATCAGCGCCATCGTGCGGCGTTCAGGCGGCAACCCGTTCTTCTTGGAGGAGCTGGTCACCGACGTCGTGCAGCGCGCCGCGGCTGGCGCGCGCATCGGCGACAACGAGCTCCCAACTAGCTTGCACCGCCTCATACTCGCGCGCCTCGACCGCCTGACCGACGAGCAACTCGTCAACCTGAAGATCGCCAGCGTGGTCGGCTTGGAGTTCGAGGTCGCGTTCGTGCACGCCTGCCACGACGGTAGCGCAAGGGACGAGATCGTGGCGGCGTTGGAGGCCACCCGTCAGCTTGGGTTAACGCCGCTGCACAAGAGTGAACCGCTGTGCTACGCCTTCAACCATGGCATCACGCGCGACGTGACTTACGAGAGCCAGGCGCACGAGACGCGCACGCGGCTGCATACGCGGCTGGCGCATCATATCGAGGCGCTCACGGGCGGTGCCGATCTCGACGTGCTCGCCTACCACTACGGCCTTGGCGACGATCTCCCGAAGGCGCGCCACTACCTCGCCGCCGCCGCCGCCGCGGCCAAGGCCGTGTATGCCAACGAGGCCGCCACGACTTACCTAAGCAAGTTGCTCGAGCTGCTGCACGGAGCGGAACGCCTGCCTGCACTCCTCGAGCTAGGTGAGGTCATGAGCTTCGTAGGGGCGCACGCCGGGGCGGAGGCGAGCCTAACGGAGGCGCTCACGTTCGCTGCCGGCACCAGCGACGAGGCCACCGCCCTGCGACTGCTTGGGGAGCTGTACGAACGGCGCGGCGAGCACGGCCCCGCACGCATTCGGCTCGAGGCGGCGGCCAAGCTGGCGCGCGCTTGGCAGGATGACGAGGAGTTGACGCGCGTGCTGCTTGCGCTCGGCGGCAACGTTCTCTGGCACCTGGGCGAGTACGGCGAAGCCGCGGACCTGCTGCAGGAGGCGCTGGCGTTGGCGCGCGGCAGGAACGACCCGCGCGCCGGCGCACGTGCGCTCCACGGCCTGGCCAACGTCCACCTCTACCTCGGCGAGACGGAGGCGGCAACCGAGGCGCTGACGGCCAGCCTCCAGATGCGCAGCGACGCTCAAGACGAGTACGGGGTGGCGAACGCCCTCAACAACCTTGCGATCCTCGCGGCCAACGCCGGGGACAGCGAGCGGGCAGAAGCGCTGTTCACCGAGAGCCTCACCATCAGGCAACGGCTTGGTGACGTGTCGGGGGTGGCGGTCGCGCTCAACAACCTTGGCTACATGGTGGCCAAGCGCGGCGACTTGACGGAGGCGCTGCGCCTCTACGAAGAGAGCCTGGCGTCGCGCCGCGAGCTCGGCGATCGCTTGGGTCAGGCCGTTTCGCTCAACAACCTGGCAGGCTTGGAGGCACAACTCGGTGCAGTCGACGTTGCCCGCGAACATTACTTGGAGAGCGCTACCTTGTCGGCGACCTGGGGCAACCGCAGGGAGGCGGCCGCAGCCCTCGCTGGCATCGGCAGCATCGCCGATGACGCGGCAACTGCCGCCCGGTTCTTGCTCGCGGCGGAGCAACTGATAAAGGAGTTGGGCGCGGCTGTCGAACCGGAAGTCGAGGTGGCTCTAAACGAAGCCAGGTCACGCGCGGCAGGCGTGCAACTGACCGCGCCGCGGTTCGAGACGCCACAAGAGTTGCTAGCCTGGGCAACCGCTAATCATACGCCAAACTGAGAGTGAAGAAACTGGTTGTGCCTCACGAACGGCTCTGCTAGGCGTTAGAATCGCGAAGTCAAAGAGTAAGCATGAGTCGCGGTGCGCCAGTCACTGATGTTCCGTCAGACGCCGCGCCAGGCTCGTAGGAGGCAACATGCGGCGCATTCTCGGGAGGCTAGATCGGTCACGCCTCGTCGCTCGGTCGGTGTGGCGCCAGGCTCTGGTCGGCGCCGCCATCCTGTTGTTCATGGCTGCGTGTCAGACCACGCCCCAACCCGACGCGCTGTCGGACGCAGACGCAGAGTACCAGCAGGCGCTCGAGCTCGGGGCTTTCGCCGCACCGACGGTCGGGGAACTCCGCGTGCGCTTCCTCCCCCCGATCGGGAAAGCAGCGCCTAGCGGCGAGTTCGAGTCCGGCTTGGCGCTCGAGATCGAGTTCTTCAACGTCGACCCCGTTACTAGAGTGGCGAGCGGCAGCGCGTTGGGGCCGGAATTGGCTACCCCAAAACAGATAGCGATCAAGCGTGACGTCTACTCCCTCGTGTGGCGTTCGTTCGCTACCACGGTCAACCGCGAGGCCGGCCAATACTTGCGCCTCGAGGTGCGTCTACCGACCGCCCCCGACGGACCGGCATGCAACGAACCTACCGCGAGTTGCCTCGGGTACGTCGACCTCTACACCTTCAGTGGCCGGTGGCAGGGGCCCGGGTCGGTGCCTGAAGGCTTCGTCCCCGTACCTGCGACGCGCGGCGCCTTGCCTATCAAGTTCAAGGTCCTCGTTGCGCCAGACCAGAAACCTGCACCTGACACGATCGACGAACTCACCGGCGTGAACGGCGGCTCGTTCAGCACGGCGCTAGGAAACTGCGTCAGCTCGTTCCAAACCCGCCCGAGCCAGGGTTTGCAGGCCGTTGGAGCTGGCCTGCAGGCGGTCGGCGCGATCGGCGGCATGTTCCGTGGCCCGAGCAGCGCGTTCGGCGCCGGCCTGATCAGTGCCGCTGGTGTCGCCGATGAGCTCAGCGCGGCGCTCGTTGGCGGGCCAACTGACAAGAACGTGGCGCTGTTCATCGTCGACGACTTCTCGGAAGGCCTCGAGCTGCCGCCTGCGCTCTTCGGCCCCGACCCGGACTTGGAGGCGCTAGCTAGTCAGGTCTCGCACGGCGCGCTCGTACTGCACCACGTCAAGGCCATGGCCGAGGTGCTGGTAGGCAACAGCGCTTGGGGTAGCGGCTACGTCGGTGACCAGATGAAGTACTACCTCACCGACGCCAACGGTAACCACCTGTTCATTCAGACGATCGACGTCGGCAACTACGACACGGACGACATCCCCGCCAAAGTACGTTACATGCTGGCGAAGTACGGCGCGTCTTACAGCTCGTTGAACACCCATTACATGGTCGTCAACATGAGCTTCGCGGTCGTGCCATGCAGCGTTCAACACGACTTCGCCAACACCGTCGGTCTGGCCACGTTCGAGGACTACGTCGCTGCTCTAGCAAGCGTGAACGGCATCGGCGACGACTACCTCTCCGACCTCGGCGAGCTCGTGTCGTTGCCCGTGAACGTCGCCAACGACCCCCTCCTAACCTACTTAGGGTGCCCCCTGCCAACCGCCAGCTCGTGCGACGGCGCGGACGCTCATCATGCCGCAGCTCAGGGCATCGTCCACGTGGCCTCCTCCGGCAACTATGGCAACGCGTACGCCCTCTTCCCGGCGGCGTCGCCGCTCGTCATCAGCGTTGGCTCCTCCGAGCCAAGCAGCGGTGGCTACGTTCCGGCCGCCTACTCGAACGCTGCGGAAGTGGCCGCGCCGGGCGGGCTTTTCGAGCTAGCAAACGTGAACGACAACGTCGTCGCGTACGCGGGCAGCTCGTTCGCTGCGCCGATCGTCAGCCTCTACCTCGCCCTAGACATGATGCAGGACCACGCCCGCTGCCCAGTACCTCAAGTGAGCAGCCAGCCCCTCACCCCGCCGAGACTAGCCACCGGTGTCTACGACATGCTGCCCTTCTACACACCGTTCGCGTACGACGGCGAGGATGCTCTTAGCGAATACTGCGTGGGCCCGTCCTAGAAAGTCGTACCGGCCCCGCAACGCGGGGCTTCATGGCGGCGACGCTGCAGAACCTGAGCATCGGTTTGGTGATCGGGGCGCTCAGCGTGACCATGTCGATCTCGCTCGCGGCGCTCGTCTACGGCGGCGCCGGAACGGCGTACCTGGCTCGCGGTATCGGGCTCGTGCTGCTCGGCGGTACGGTGTTGTCCGTCGTCGTGTCGCTGGTGACCTCGTTGCCCGGCATGATCGCCAACGCGCAAGACGCGCCCGCCGCCGTGCTCGGCGCCCTGTCTGCCTCGCTGGGCGCACAGTTGCTGGCGGGCGGCGCCTCGGCGGAGGAGCGCTTCTTCACGACCGTCGTGGTGGTGGCGGCCTCCACTTTCGCGACGGGGGCGCTGTTCCTGCTCTTCGGCATCTTCCGACTAGGGAACCTCGTGCGTTACCTGCCATACCCGGTGTTGGGCGGGTTCATGGCTGGCACGGGTTGGCTACTGGTAACTGGCGGGGTTGGCGTCATGGCCGACGTGCGGCCGAGCCTCCACTTCCTGACTGACCTGTTCGCCAGCGGCGTGATCATCCAATGGTTGCCTGGGGCGGCGCTGGCCGTTGCCCTGCTCGTGCTGACCCGCCGCTACCAGCACTTCCTCGTCTGGCCTGTGGCCCTCGTGGCCGCCGTTCTCGTCTTCTACGCCGTCATGTTCGTGGCGGGCGGCACGCTCGCAGGCTGGCGTGAACGCGGCCTCCTCTTGGGATCACTCCCAGCTGGTTCGCTCATCGCGCCACCAACGGCGGCCGAGGTAGCTCTCGTGAGGTGGGACCTTGTCCTCGCCCACCTTCCTACCGTGTTGACGGTGGCGTTCATAGCGCTGATGGCGTTGCTCCTCAACGCCATCGGAGTGGAGAAGAGCACCGGCCGCAAAGTGCACCTCAACCGCGAACTCCGCGCGGCGGGCATGGGCAACCTGCTGGCTGGCTCGCTCGGCGGCAACCCGGGCTATCAAGGCCTCAGCTTCACGACCTTCAACCTCACGGCGGGCACCGGATCGCGGACATCGGCGCTAGTGGCGGCCGGCGTCATGGTCGCGACGTTGCTCTTCGGCGCAGACGCGATCGGCCTGCTACCCAAGGCCGTCGTTGGCGGCCTGGTGATGTTCTTCGGGCTCAAGTTCCTGTTCGAGTGGCTGTACCAAGCGTTCTTCAACCTGCCCGTCGGCGAGTACCTGATCGTCGTCGTTATCCTCGCCGTCATCGTAGTTGCTGGGGTGCTGCCTGGCGTTGGCGTCGGGCTGCTCCTCACCGTCGCGCTGTTCGTCGTCAGCTCCAGCCGCATAGACGCGGTGCGCTACGCCGTAGGCGGAGGCGAACTGCACAGTCGAGTCTCGCGCAGCGAGGCAGAACGCAGGCAACTCGACCGCCACGGTCACGAACTCATGGTCGTGCAGCTGCAGGGGTTCCTGTTCTTCGGGACGGCGTCCGCACTGCTCGAGCGCCTCGAACGTCGCGCCAAGGGCGGGCCGCGGCTCCATAGCCTCATCATCGATTTCTCGCGCGTGACTGGGGTCGACTCGACTGGGTTGGCCACCATCGGCGACGTCGCCAAGCTCGCTTCCGCCGCCGGTTTCGAGCTCGCCCTCTGCGCGGTGCCTGGTCCCATCGAGAAGTTGCTTAGCAGGAGGCGCGCGGCGAACTTGGGCAGGCACTTCACCAGCCTTGACGAGGCGCTCGAGCACGCGGAAGAGCGCCTGCTCGAGCGCCTGGCGGTCCAGCGCACCGGGTTCGGCACCGAAGTCGACGCGGTCGCCTACTACTCCGACCCGACCTTCGACTTCGCGGCGCTGATGCCCTACCTGACGAGGCATGAACTTCGCGCAGGCGACGTGCTCATCCGCAAAGGAGACGAGGCCAACGTCCTCTACTTCCTCATGCATGGCCAGATGACGGCGCTTGCCGAGGGCGAGGGGGGCGCGGTCACGCGCTTCGAGACGCTGCGCGCGGGCGGCTTGCTAGGTGAGCTGGGTTTCTACCTTGGCGGGGAGCGCAGCGCGACGGTGCGCGCGGACTACGACTCCGTGCTCCTCGCCCTTGACAACGCCGCCCTAGAGCGCGTGCTGGCTGCGGTGCCCACGCTTGCCGCCGAGTTGCACAGGCAGGTGGCGCGGCTCATGGCGCGGCGCGTACTGCACCTCATGGAGGCGCTAGAAGCCGTGCAACGCTGAGGGCGGCCTGGTCTTACTCGCCTTCCAACCTCGGCACGGTCTCGTCGAAGAACAGGCCGTGCAGCTTGAGGCGGTAGTCGCTGTTGCGCACTTGGACTTCCAGCCAGGAGTACTCGTCCTTGTGGCCGTTTGAGTCGAGCAGCAGGGCGCGACCCTGCGACGCCACGTTGACGCCGCCGCGCACGGGGGTGTGGCCGTAAACCCCGAGACGGTACGGGGTACCTTCGAGGAAGTCGCGGTCCTCTTGCAGCCAGCGGCGGCGGTTCTCGAGGTAGAACGCCTGGTCGTAGGTGTTGTGTTCAGGGAGCGGCCCAACGTGCGCGAAGTGCAGGCCCTCGATGGCGAGGTCGTG
>CALCHY010000304.1 GCA_937907415.1 uncultured Trueperaceae bacterium | reverse complement strand
GGAAAGGGCCTGGGGGTCAAGTGGTCGTCAGTTCAAATCTGGCCACCCCGACCAACGCAATAAGCACGTCCAGGACGTGTACGACGGGAATCCCGCGCTGAGTGCATCGGCGCGGGATTCTGCGTAAGGGGCCCAACTGTGGCCCCATTTGCGCCGCCATTGAGTCGTGCGTCGCGACTTTCGGCACCTCGGCCTGAGCGGCCTCGGCAATCAACACCAGCTCGGAGTACTACAGTATGAGAGTGCCCAAATCGTTCGACAGACTGATCGACGATCTGCCCGCCGAACGCCGCGAGCGCATCGAGGCGCTCAGGCGGGCGCTGGTCAAGGAGTACGAACACCTCAGAGCCCTTCGCAAGGACCCCGACGTGTCCAGGAAGCCCTGGCGACGCTGATGACGCTCCGCCAGGCGAACTAGAGAGTACTCACGACACCATGAATCCTCGCCTGATGGTCATGCCACTGGACTCATGAGAGCCTCTCGGATAGAATCGTCGCCAGGGAGGCCCGAGGTGGCAACAGTTATATCCAGTGAAGGGAACGCGGAGCTGACATCGCTTCCAGCTACCTTCACCACCCGCGCGGCGCTGAACGCGGGCCTTCACCCCCGCGTGCTCTACCGGCTACGCGATGAGGGCGAGATCGTCGAGCTGTCGCGCGGCGTGTTCCGGCGCGCGGACGCACCGGCGGCCACCTGGCCAGACCTGCTCGCCGTGCAGGCACGGACCCCACTGGCGATCGCGTGTTGCCTCACGGCCGCGTCCGTTCATGGCCTTACCGACGACCTACCTGGCAAGGTCCAGATCGCCGTGCCCAGGGGCATGCGCCCGCCGCAGATCAAGTACCCGCCCACGCAGGTCCTGCGGTTCGACGCGCCGACGTTCGAACTGGGCCTGACGCAGGTGGAAGCCGCACCCGGCGAAAACGTGCGCGTCTACGACCAAGCACGCACCGTGGTCGACCTGTTCCGCCTCAGGCACCGCTTCGGGGAGGCGACCGCCAACGGCGCGCTTCGCAACCACTTGCGCAGCCGCGCCGCCGACCCCGCCAGGCTGCTCGACATAGCGGACGAGCTCGGCGTGTTCGGGCCCGTCAGGGCGGCGACCGACGTGGTGCTCGCCGGATGACGCGTCCCACCCGTCAGACCGAATCGGGCAGGGCGTACCTGGACCTGCAGAACCAGGCCCGCCGCCATCAGCGCCCCACGCAGGAACTGCTGACCCTCTACGCGCTGGAGCGATGGCTGGCGAGGCTGGAGGCGTCGGCCTACGCTGGCGACTTCGTGCTCAAGGGCGGCATGCTGCTGGCCGCGCTGGGCGCGCGCCGCACGACGGTGGACGCGGACCTGTTAGGACGCGGCGTACACAACGACGAGCAGAGCATCGCCAAGGTGGTATCCGACATCGCCCGGACCCAACTGACCCCGGACGACGGCGTGCGCTTCGACACCGGCACTATTCAGACCCACGTGATTCGGGAGTCTGACCACTACTCCGGTGTGAGGGCGTCGCTGACCGCCCATCTCGGTTCCGCCCAGCTAAGCGTGCGGCTGGACGTCAACTTCGGAGACCCCGTGATTCCCGAACCGCGCGCGATCCGACTGCCCTCGCTCCGGCCGAGCCTGCCGGCGGTGAGCGTGCTCGGCTACCCGCTAGAGACCGTGCTCGCCGAGAAGCTCTGCACCGCCCTCGCGCTCGGAGCTGCCAACACGCGCATCAGGGACTACGCCGACGTCTACACCCTCATCACCCGCCACCCGGTCCGCTTCGAAGCGTTCCGGCGCGCCTTCGCCGCCACCGCCAGGTACCGCAACGTACCGTCGCAGCCGTTCGCTGAAGCCGTTAGCGGGTTCACCGTCCTGCGCAGCGGGGCGTACCAGACGTACCGCGCGAAACAAGCTGAGCAAGGCGACCACCTGCCGCCAGACCTAGATTCCCTCGTAGATCTCATCGCACAGTTCATGGCTCCCCTCGCCGAGAACAACGATCCCACCACTTGGGACTCCACTACGAGGCAGTGGCTTCGCCCTAAGGGCTGACGCCCCGACTCTCCAACTGCCGATCCCAGCAAGGCGCCCATTAGGCTGGGTTATGTGCAATCCCACGCTGCTCGCCCTGGCTTCACGGCCTGATTGACCCCGGGCCCACCCGTGGGCCCAACGAGCAAGAACTCAAACGAGAACCCGCACACGGAGGAAGACGAGATCCAACATCTCCCCTGTCTCAGACGCACATAACCGACCTCAACCGCGCTGACGGGCCCACCCTCTAGTTCCCTGGGGGTCAAGTGGTCGTCAGTTCACATCTGACCACCCCGACCATGTCATCTCTCAGGAGATAGGAAACGGGCTGAACCCATAATGGTTCGGCCTGATTCTTTGGTCTGACCTTGGGTGGGCCGGGTGGTTTGCCTGTGCCTTGATAGCCCTTGTTGGGGTTGAGGGTCAGGGCGCGTAGTAATTCGCCGGTGCTGGGGTCGACCACGCGTACTTGTAGGTCCCGTACCAGGAGGATGACGCGGGTGAACCGCCCCGCATTTTCCGGAGGCTAGTTTGCTTGAGTCAGGCTGCTGCCTGA
>CALCHY010000303.1 GCA_937907415.1 uncultured Trueperaceae bacterium | reverse complement strand
CCGTCTTGGCGTCGAACTTCGAGACCCCGATGTGGAAGGTGTAGTCGCAGGCGCTGTTACCAGCAGCCAGCTCGTTCCAGTGGCGGTAGCCGGTCATGAGGTCTTCCTGCCGCGCAGGCGCCAGCATCTCGATGAAGGTCGTCGTGCCGCCAACTAGCGCGGCCTGGCTACCGGTCGTGTGCGTGTCCTTCGTGACGGTGCCCATGAACGGCAAGTGGATGTGCACGTGCGGGTCGACGAAGCCGGGAAAGACATACTTGCCAGTTGCGTCGACGACTTCCGTGCCGGCGGGCACTTCTAGGTCGGTGCCGATGCGGGTTATGGTCTCGCCTTCGCAATATATGTCCGCACGCATGCGGGATGCTGCCGTGACTATCTCGCCGTTCTTGATGAGCAGGCTCACGTTCGTCCTTTCGCGCATTCGGCATCGGTGGCGGGACCTAGGTCCCGCCACACACGGCCGTTAATGGATCTCTATGCCGACTTCCTTGCGGTAGGCGATCATGGCGTCCCAATCGGTGGTCACCTCTGGGCGCGTGCGTGTCAACTCGTTCCACGTGACGCTTGGCCGCAGGGGCGGGCGCTCCTCCATGACGATGCAGGCATCTACCGGGCACACGAGGCTGCAGAGGTCGCAGCCAACGCAGTCTTCCTCGCGGACTTTCGGCTGCAGGGTGGCGCTGCCAGTGTAGGTCTCTGGGTCGACGCGCAGGCCGTCTGCCGTGAAGTCGATGCACTGGTGCGCGCCCTCGTCGCAAGCGACGTAGCAGAGGTTGCACTGGATGCACTTCTCCTCGTCGATGACGGCAACGGAGCGGAACGACAGGTCGAAGTCGCCGAAGTTGCCGATGCGGTTCACGGACGCGCCGACGACCTCGGAGATGGACGCCGCGCCCTTCTCGTCAAGCCAGTTCGAGAGACCGTCGCACAGTTCGTGGATGATGCGGAAGCCGTAATGCATGACGGCCGTACAGACCTGCAGGCTGGTGGCGCCGAGGAGGAGGAACTCCGCCGCGTCGCGCCACGTCTCGATGCCGCCCATTCCCGAGATGGGGATGCCGGAGCCCTGGTACTTGGGGTCGGCGGCGACTTGCGACAGGAGGTGCAGCGCGATGGGCCGCGCGGCTGGCCCGGCGTAACCGCCGTGGCTGCCCTTGCCGCCAACGTTAGGGCGGAGTTCGAAGCTGTCGAGGTCGACGCCAGCTATCGAGTTGATGGTGTTGATGAGGGAGATGCCGTTGGCGCGTGCGTTGATGGCCGCATGTGCTGGCGGAACGATGTTCGTTACGTTCGGCGTTAGCTTGACGATGACAGGGATGCTGGCGACTGCCGTCACCCAGTTGGTGATCATCTCGCAGTACTCGGGTACCTGCCCAACGGCGGCACCCATGCCGCGCTCGCTCATGCCGTGCGGGCAGCCGTAGTTGAGCTCGATGCCGTCGGCACCGGTGTCTTCGATCTGCTGGACGATGGTCTTCCAGGCCGCCTCACTCGAGACCATGGCTGACACGATGACCGCGCGGTCCGGCCACAGTCTCTTGACCTCGCGGATCTCGCGGAGGTTGACCTCGATCGGTCGGTCGGAGATGAGTTCTACGTTGTTGATGGCCACTAGCCGGTTGCCCGCGTACTCGAATGCCCCGTAGCGGTTGCAGACGTTGAGAACGGGATCGCCGATGGTCTTCCATACGGCGCCACCCCAGCCGTACTCGAACGCCTTGTTGATCTGGTACGCGGAGTTGGTTGGCGGGGCGGACGCGAGCCAGAACGGGTTCGGGCTCTTGATACCCGCGAAATCGGTGGTCAGGTCAGCCATGAATCCTCCCGAACTCGTTGACGGTGGTGTGGAGGAAGCGGCCACGGGTCGCGCCGGGTGCAGGCGCCGGTTCGGCGATGCCGAGTTGGCTGGCTATGGCGCGCGCGACGATCTTGCCGTCCTCCGCTGCGGTGACGGTGAGGGCGTGGCCGCTGGCGCGCACGCAGTCGCCTGCGCCGAACACCTTGGGGTTGCTGGTGCGCAGCTCGGCGTCGGTGGTCACGTAACCACCGGCGTGCTCTACGCCGATGGCGTCGTACAAGTTGACGAGCTTCTCTTGGCCGATGGCCTTGATGACCTGATCGGCTGGCAGCACGAACTCGCTGCCTGGCACGGGTTCGGGACGGCGGCGGCCACTGGCATCGGGAGCGCCCAGGCGCATGCGCACGCAACGCACGCCCGCCAGCTTGCCGCCCTCGCCGATGAACTCGACCGGTTGCGTGAGGAGCCGGATGTCTACGCCCTCGCCACGCACGAAGTCGACCTCGAAGTCGTAGGCGGTCATCTCGTCGCGCCCGCGGCGGTACAGCATGGTCACGCGCTCTGCGCCGAGTCGCTTGGCGATGGTGGCGGCGTCGATGGCCGTGTTGCCGGCTCCGACGACGATGACCTCGTTGCCAACGGGGATCCTGGCTAGGTCGGTTAGGTCGTCCTTGTCCGCCATCTTGGTGGCGGCGATGAACGGCAGCGCCTCGACGACGCCGTCGAGGTCCTCACCTGGAATACCCAGGTCCGGCACGCGGCCAGTGCCAGCGGCTAGCACCACCGCGTCGTAATCGTTGAGTAGTTGAGCTGTCGTGATATCGCGGCCGACCTCGACGCCAGTGCGCACCTCGACGCCGAGGCGCTTGACGAACTCGACTTCTTCCAACGCAACGCGCGTAGGTTCACGGAACACCACGATCCCGTAGGTGGAGAGCCCGCCCGCGAGGTCTTGGCGCTCGAACACCGTTGCCTTGACGCCGCGCTTCGCGAGTTCGCCAGCTGCGCTGAGCCCGGCCGGACCTGCGCCGATGACGGCCACGCTCTTACCGGTGGCAGGCGCTGGCTCGAAGACCGGCAGGTCGTTGTCGAACACGTGGTCGGTGGCGTAGCGCTGCAGGCGCCCGATGGCAATCGGCCGGTGCTCCTTGCCGAGCACGCAGGCGCCGACGCACAACTCGTCTACTGGGCAGACGCGGCCGCACGAGTGACCCATGAGGTTCGACTCGAGGATGGTCGTGGCAGCGCCCAGCAGGTTGTCGTTGGCTATCTGGCGGATGAACGTTGGCACATCGATGCTAGTTGGGCACGCCTGAATGCAGGGTGCGTCGAAGCAGTAGAGGCAGCGATTGGCCTCCACGGTGGCTTCGTTCTTCGTGTAGCGCGGATAGGTCTCGGAGAAAGAGTCCTGCAGCTGCGCCAGTGACAACTCGTGTTGCTCCATGCTCCTCCTGGGACTCCGCTACTGCGTAGGGGGTTCGCGGGGTGCTGATGGGGCCGACTATGAGATAACTAGCGCTCGCGGCCGCCTCCCTACGGCGACCGCGAGCGCGGCCTGGCTTAGAAGGTGCGGCTCCAGTTCTGGGGCCAGCGCTCGATGACGATCTTGGTCTGCGTGAAGAACTCGATGCCGTGTGCGCCCTGCGCGTGCAGGTCGCCGAAGAAGCTGTCTGACCAGCCGCTGAACGGGAAGAATGCCATGGGTGCCGCGACGCCCAGGTTGACGCCGATGTTGCCTGCGATCGCCTGGTGGCGGAACTGCCGTGCCGCGCTACCCGAGTTCGTGAAGATCGATGCCTGGTTGCCGAAGGCGCGGTCGTTGACCCACTCGATGGCCTCTTCGAGGCTGGAAGCGTGCATGAGCGAGAGCACCGGACCGAACACCTCGGTCTTGGCAAGCTCGCTGTTCGGAGCAACGTCGTCGAGGAGCGTTGGGTGCACGAAGTAGCCGTTGCGGAAGCCGTCGACTTCGGCGTCTGCGCCGCCAGTGAGGACCCGCGCGCCTTGGCTTACGCCCTTCTCGATGAGCCCGCGGATGCGGTCCTTTGACTCACCGGAGATGACGGGACCCATCTCGACGCCCTTGTCGAGGCCGTAACCGACCTTGCGCTTCGAGGCGGCGGCGACCATGCGCTCGGTGAACTCGCCGCGCGCGCCACCGACGGTGATGGCTACTGAGGTGGCCAGGCACCGCTGACCAGCGCAACCGAACGCCGAGTCCGTGAGGATGCGCGTCGCCATCTCCATGTCGGCGTCAGGCAGGATGACCGCCGGGTTCTTGGCGCCCCCTTGGCACTGCGCGCGCTTGCCGTTCTGCGCGGCGCGCGAGTAGATGTAACGCGCAACGGGCGTAGAGCCGACGAACGAGATGGCCTTGACGTCCGGGTGATCGAGGATGGCGTCGACCGTCTCCTTGCCGCCGTTGATCAAGCCGACCACGCCCGACGGGAAGCCGGCCTCCTCGAGGAGGCGGTAGAGGAGCTGCGTGGTCATCGGCACTTTCTCGCTCGGCTTCAGCAGGAAGCAGTTGCCGGTAGCCACGGCGTAAGGCAGGTACCAGAGGGGGATCATGCCTGGGAAGTTGAACGGCGTGATGGCCGCCACCACCCCGAGCGGCTGCCTGATCATGTGCTCGTCGATGCCGTGCGCGATGTCCTCGTTGTTGGTGCCCTGCATCATGAACGGCGCGCCGCAAGCTACTTCCACGTTCTCGATGCCGCGCGCCATCTCGGCAGCTGCCTCGCCGTACGTCTTGCCCGCCTCGTTGGTGATGGTCCTGGCAAGTTCGTCGAGGTTCGCAGTGAGAAGCTCGCGGAGCTTGAACAGCGGCTTGATGCGGTCGACCACGGGCGTCTCGCGCCACTCCTTGAAGGCGGCGACACCGGCCTTCACCGCTTCGTCCACCTCGTCCTTCACGCTCATGGGCACGCGCGCGATGGTCGCGGCAGTAGCGGGGTTGTGCACTTCGTTGTGCACCCCTGAGCGCGAGGGCTGCCACTTGCCGCCCACGTAGTTGAGAAGGTCTTGAGCTGTTTCGATCATCTTAGGTCCACCGTCCCTGCGAAGTAGATATGAAGGCGCGCGGCTACTTGCCGCGACCGATTTTCGGTAGGCGCATTCTACGCCTAAGGTCGGCCTGCTGGCAAAGAACGCGTTGCGCATGGGACTTCCTCACCCTTATGAGCCGCACGGCCCGTGCACTTCTGCACGGAGTACAAGGGCCCACTGCCGCCAACCAGCCTCTAGACTTGGGCCATGGCAGAGAACAAGCTGAGCGGCTTCGCAACTCGCGCGGTGCGCTCCGGGCAGCAGCACGACCCGGAGACCCTCGCGCACGCCACACCCATCTACCAGACGAGCACCTTCGTGCTAGGCAGCATGGCGCGCGGCGCTGACCTGTTCGCTGGCGCGGCTAGCGGCAACGTCTACTCACGCATCGGCAACCCGACCGTTAGGGCCGTCGAGGAGAAGATCGCCGCGCTCGAGGGAACCGAGGAGGCCATTGCTTTCGCCTCAGGCATGGGCGGCATCGCGGCCGTGTTCCTCAGCCTCTTGCGGCAGGGCGACGAGGTGCTACTTCTAGGACCGCTTTACGGCGGCACGCGCGGACTGCTCGAAGACCTGCTGCCGCGCTTCGGAGTAACGGCGCGGGCAGTGAACGAGGCGGAACTCCCGTCGGCAGTGCGGCCGCACACGCGCATGATCTACGTGGAGTCGCCAACTAACCCCGACCTGCGCATTCACGACCTCGCCCTAGTTGGCAGGGTGGCGCGGGAGCACGGGATCATCAGCGTGGCAGACAACACTTTCGCAACGCCCTACCTCAGTAGACCAAGCGAGTTCGGCATCAGCATCGTGCTGCACTCGGCCACCAAGTACTTGGGTGGTCACGGCGACCTCTTAGCTGGCGTCGTCGCCGGCCCGGCCGACCTGCTGCACGAGGTCCGCATGGAGGGTCTGCGTCACCTCGGCGCCAGCCTCGACCCGCATGCCGCTTACCTCCTCCTGCGTGGCATGCGCACGCTCCACCTACGCATGGAGGCGCACTGCGCCAACGCCAGCGCCGTCGCGCACGCGCTGCGCGGCCAGCCTGGCGTTGCCAAGGTCCACTACCCTGGCTTCGCCGAGCACTCGGGCCATGCGCTGGCGGCCAGCCAGATGAGCGGTTTCGGCGGCATGGTGTCACTTGAACTCGAGGGCGGACTGCCGGCAGCGGCGGCATTCCTAGAGGCGCTGCGCCTCTTCGACCACGCCGTCTCGTTAGGTGACGTTGCCTCGCTCGCCTGCCACCCAGCGTCAACTACGCACCAGCTCCTCCCCCGCGAGATGTTGGAGGCCGAGGGCGTTACGGACGGGCTCGTGCGGTTGTCGGTCGGCATCGAGGCGGCCGATGACCTCGTGGCGGACGTGCTGCAGGCGGCCGCGGTGGCGGCGCGGGTGGCCGTGCCTGGCTAGCGGGTGCTCAACGCCTCCTTTGGGTCGCGCGCGTACTTGGCCTCCGCCGCGCGCCGCGCCTCCTCCATCTTGCTAAGGAAGGCGCTCGCGAGTTCCGGGCGGTCCTCGATACGCGCCCAATGGCTGGCGCGCTCGTAAGCCGCCGCCGCCTCGGCGCTCCTACCGCTGTCCGTGAGGATGTCGCCCATGTTGGCTGCGCCAAGGCGCGCGCCGTACGCGTAACCGATGCGTTCGCTCAGCGAGGTGCCCTCGCGCGCCAAGTCAAGCGCACCTTCTGGCGGCAAGAGCTTGCCCTCGGTCGCCACTTGGGCGAGGTTCGCTAACGTGAGGGCTAGACCGCTGTAATGCTTGACGGCTGCGTAATTGGTGCGCGCTTCCTGCAGCGCCGCGAACGCCTCCTCGTGCCGCTGCTTCGAGGCCAGCACGAGCGCCATGTTGCCGCGCGCCTGCGCCTCGCCGATGCGATCGCCCAACTCTGCGCGCATGCTGGCGGACGCCGCAAAGTTCGCGAGGGCCGCGCTATCGCCGTCGTCTCCGCCCGCCGAGCCAGCCAAGATGCCCGCAGTGTTCAGCACCATCGCGTGCGTGGCGTTCGGCCCTAGCGCAGCGAGCAACTCTAGCGCCTCTGCGACACGCGCAGAGGCGGCCTTGTCCTCACCCCTTTGCCAGTGGAACAAGCCAACTGACTCCCTCACCCAAGCGCGCAACTCCAGGTCGGCGTGGTTGACTAGGTCCGCGTCTACCGCGCGGAAGAGCTCGAGTCCTTGGCGCGCGCGCCCGCGCACGTCGAGGTAGCCGCGCATGAGCGTCACGAGGTGCCAGAGCGCTGGCCCGTCACCACTGCGTGCCAACCAGCGGAGCGCGAACTCTAGGTTGGCGCGCTCGGCGTCGGCCACCTTGAAGCCGTACTCGCTGCGCTCGTGAACGGGGAGCTCGTTCAGTTGCCTCGCAAGGTCGGAGTACGTGCTCGCCACGCGGGCGTGCGCGGCAGGCGCGTCCATCAAAGCGTCGCGGAAGCGCTCGGCGACGGCCTCGTGGACGGTGTAGCGCTCACCCTCGCGCCTTAGCAGGGAGCGTTCGAGGAGCGCGAGGAGGAAGAACGGCGAGGCGCCGCTAGCCGCGCGCCCCTCCTCAGCCCTGAAGCCGCCGCGGATGAGAGTGAGGGTCCCGAGGGCCTCTTGCTCCTGGGCGCTCATGAGTTGCCGCGCAACCTCGATGAAGCGTGCGGTCAACGGCTGCGACCCTGGCACGGCCATCAGCGACTCAGGTTGGCGGTCGAGTTGTTCGATCAGCTCATGCAGGGCGAGGATGCGCGTCCAGGCCGCTGCCAACTCCAACGCTAACGGCTCGTGGCCGACGCGCGTGAGCACTTCGTCCAGATCGTCGTCGTCGACTTCCTCGGTGACGCCCACGCGCTGCATCCCTTGGCGGAAGAGCTCGCGCGCCGCCTCCGCACTTAGCTCCGGTACGGCCAGCACGCGTTCGCGTTCGAGGCGTAAGGGCATGCGGGCTGTGACAAGCAGCCGCAGGCCAGGCGCTCGCCTCAACAGACCCGTCAGCACGCCGGCCTGCTCAGCGCCAGCGTCGGCGTTGTCCAGCACGACCCGCACGCGCCTGGCGCCCAACCGCTCGACCAAGGTGTCGACGTCGTCAACGCGGTCGAAACCGAGGGCCTCGGCGACAAGCCCAGGCAGAGCGGCGGCCGAGCTTAGGCTGCGCAAGTCGACCCAGTAAGTGCCGTCGTCGGCGCCGCCATCCGGTGCGTGGGCCAGTTCGAGGGCGAGTTGCGCGGCCAAGCGCGACTTGCCTATGCCGCCCGCTCCGACTAGGACCACGAGTTGGCGTTCGCGTACTACTGCGGTCGCCGCCTCGAGCCAGGCGCGACGGCCAACGAGTGGCCGCTCCCAAGTTGGCAGCACTATCGGCGGCCGCGAACGCTGTTCAAGTGCCCCGGCGATGCTGCGCTTCACCGCGGCTACGTCCCCGCTCCAGGCGCCGCCTCTGCGCTCGAGCACGCCGTCCTCAACGAGCTTCAAGGTTAGTCGTGAAGTGGGGCCGGGCAGTCCGCCGCCACTGGCAGCGAGTTCGTCGGCCACCTCGCGCGCTAGCGGGCCTCCGAGCGCGGCGCTCAACCAGGCACCAACCTGGGCAGGCGTCAATGGGTCGAGTACGACTTGCTGGTCGGCTGCGAACGCGCCGCCTGCGCCGTCCATCACGACCTCGACGACCTGCGTGCCGCCCTGTTGAAGGCGCTCGGCGAGGAGTTCAGCGCTGCCCGGGTCGAGGCGATCGCCGCCCGTCAGCAACACGACGAGGCCGTGGGCGTCCGCGTCGTTGCGAAGGAGGGTGCGCAAGTCGTGCTCGACGGGCTCACCCTCGACGTCGTCCGCGTAAGCAGCCCCGAGGGCCCACAGGTGAAGGCCCCGACGAGTCTCCTGCGCCGTCAGGTACCTGACGACGCGGCCAGCCTGATGGGCGCGCACCGCGACCTCTGCGAGGAAACGCGTCACCCCAGCGCCGGTGGCGGCATTAACGCGCATTACGGTCGCGCCAGCTGCCGTCAGGAACGCAGTGGCAGCGGCGAGTTGCGCGTCGCGCCCCTCTAACCTCACCTCCTGCAGGGTCTTGGCGTGCTGCTGCTCGATGCGGTCATGAGCCATGACGGAACTGCGCCCGCCGCGTTTGGCGAGGCGCACACGTTCGTCTGCGCGCTCGAACAGGTCGCGGTCGTCGTCCTCGTCGGTGGCAGCCACGCCAACGCTGGCGCTGATCGACACCCACACCGCGCCCTCGACGGGGTTGGAGGTGACTTGGTCGTGCACCCGGCGCAAGATGGCCTCCGCCTCCGCGCGGTTCGTGTCAGGAAGCAGGACTACGAACTCGTCACCACCGAAGCGGAAGAGCTGGTCGTTGCCCCGCAGGACCCTGAGCGTGCGCTCGGCTACTGCGCGCAGGGCGGCGTCGCCCGTTGCGTGGCCGTAGACATCGTTAAGTGACTTGAGGTGGTCGACGTCTATGACGGCGAGCGCGTAATGCTCGGCCGTTTCCTGGCGCTTCTGCGCCAGCGCCTCCAGAGCGGGCACTAAGTGCGCCCGGGCGAGTGCCCCCGTCAGGTCGTCGAACAGCCATGACTCCATCGAGGCCAGTCTACCTAGGCCCTCTTACACCGTCATAACGACCACAACGGCGTTCGCCTCACCTACCGAGCGGTTGGCTCCTGGCAGGTGAGGCGAACGTGATGCGCTCTAGTCGTGCTTCAGATGTGCGACTGGTCGTCGTCTTTGACGACGCGGTCAACCGTGATGGTGAGGTTAGCGACCATGGCGGCGATGGCGCCGACGGCAGCCCACACTGGCAGAAGCACCGTGCCGATCACGCCGAGGGTTAGGGGGATCTCGATGAGGGTCTTGCCGTCGTCGTTCTTGATGGCGATGCGGCGGACGTTGCCCTCGCGCACGAGTTCCTTGACCTTGGCCACTACGGCCTCGCCCGAGAGCCTGAACTCCTCGGTGGTGGTGCGGCCGGACTTGGTTTGCGTACCTTCGTTGGTGTTGTGCTGCTCGGCCCCTTGGTTGTTTTCGTTTGCGTCCATGTTGGCCTCCTTGCTTAGTAGGTTAGGCGCTGAGGGGGCGGCGGCACATCCGCCGTTGGGATGAGGTCGGCTCGCACCAACGCGCCCTCTTGGAAGACCTCATGACTTACAAGCCCCGCTCCGGACCTCTTCTGTAACGCTATCCGTGCTGGCCGGGGCATAGGCGCGATGCCGGGATCATTAGGCTTCTCGTCCTCGGATTGTTAGGATTCAGCTCCACGGATTGTGAGGATCCAGACCTTCGGATTGTTAGGATTTAACCCCTCGGATTGTGAGGTGAGATGTTATGGTGCCGGAGTGGACGGCGCCAACGCACAGT